>JANPEU010000245.1:0-12378 GCA_031423175.1 Bacteroidota bacterium | reverse complement strand
GTCTTGTCTTTTGTTTTGATATCCCATAAGCAACCGGGAAATAGTTTTTTCAGCCACCAAGGTGTTTTAACCAAATAATGATCTTTTTTAAAAAACCCGATTGGCGATTGCTTTTTTGCTTTATTATAATGCGGTGTAATAAATGTCATCGCTGCAAATATAATCAAATGAGTTGTGCAGCAAATGGCATCCGGTTATCTTTGCAGCATGTCAAAAAAAGTTCGTGTACGTTTTGCTCCCTCTCCAACCGGTGGTCTGCATTTGGGCGGAATGAGAACTGTCTTATATAATTATTTGTTTGCAAAAAAACAGGGTGGCGATTTTATTGTACGGATTGAAGACACGGATCAAAGCAGGTATGTAGCCGGTGCTGAAGAATATATTTTTAATTGCCTGAAATGGGCCGGATTGGAACCGGATGAAAGTGCAATTCATGGTGGAGAATATAAACCATACAGACAAAGCGAACGAAAAGATATTTACAGAAAATATGCAGAGCAACTTATAAAAGACGGTCATGCTTATTATGCATTTGATACGACGGAAGAACTGGAAAAAATGCGGAATGATTTTAAAACAGATCATAATCATTCACCACAATATGATGGATTGGTGAGAATGAAAATGCGGAACTCCATTACGCTTACTTCTGACGAAACAAAAAAGCTATTAGATGAAGGTGCCAGACATGTGATCCGCATTAAAATGCCCGAGCATGAAACTGTAACCTTTACTGATATGATTCGCGGTGAAGTAAGTTTTGATACTTCATTAGTTGATGATAAGGTTTTATTAAAAGCAGATGGCATGCCTACTTATCATCTTGCTGTTGTGGTAGACGATTATTTAATGAAAATCTCACATGCTTTTCGTGGTGAAGAATGGTTGTCATCAGCACCTGTACATGTTTTATTATGGAAATATTTATTTGGGATAAATGAAATGCCTCAATGGGCACATCTCCCATTAATACTCGGGCCAAATGGAAAGTTGAGTAAAAGAGACGGGACAAAATATGGCTTCCCGGTTTTTGCAATGAACTGGACTGATCCAAAAACAAATGAACTGGTTGAGGGTTTAAAAGAAAAAGGATTTTTACCAGAAGCATTTATAAACCTGCTAGCTTTGCTAGGTTGGAATGATGGAACAGAGCAGGAAATTTTTAGCAAAGAAGAATTGATTGAAAAATTTTCTATAGAAAGAGTACACAGTGGCGGCGCAAAATTTGATTATGAAAAAGCAAAGTGGTTCAATCATGAATGGATAAAACGATTGCAGATTTCAGACCTGCCTGCCGGTAGGCAAGGTTTTAGATTGCAGATTGAAACATTCTTTAATACAAAGGGTATTACAATTAACGACAGTGTTAAGTTTGAAAAAATTATTTCGTTGGTAAAAGACAGATGCACATTACTTACAGATTTTTATGATCAATCCTATTTTTTCTTTATTACTCCTGAGAAATGGGATGTAGATGCAGTGAAACCAAAATGGAATGAGGATAAGAAAAATTATTTTGAATCCTGGGTAAGTAAATTAACTGAGACGAAAGAATGGGATCCGTTTTCGCTTGAGAATGATTTTAAATTATTAGCTGCAGAAAAAAATATAAAACCGGGTGAGTTGCAATTACCATTACGGGTAATGCTGGTGGGGGGAAAATTCGGACCGCCGGTATTTGAAATTGCAGCAGTACTGGGCAAAGAAGAAACGATTAAAAGAATTAAATCAGCAATAATTATGTTTCAATAATTATTAAACCTGTTTTCAGCGAATCTTTTATTTTTTTTCATTCCGTCTTCTTATATTAACTACTTAATGAAAGTACAACAAGCCTACTGGCCATTAATACTATTATTAGCAATTTTCAAATTTGTATTACCACTGATTCAGCAAGATGCATTATTTGAATTACAAAGGGATGAATATTTATATTTTCAGCAGGGGCTTCATTTTGATTTTGGTTATTTAGAAAACCCACCACTTCTTTCTTACTTAGGTATGGTTTCCTCCTGGCTTGGTGGCTCAGAAGCATCCATAAAATTATGGCCCTGTTTATTTGGTTCAGCCACGCTAGTAGTTACTTGCTTGATTACTGCCGAATTTGGTGGAAAATTATTTGCACAATTAATTGCTGGTCTTGGCATCCTTAGCGGCGCATATATCAGAATACATTATTTATTTCAGCCAAATTTTCTTGATATATTTTTCTGGACATTGACTATTTATTTTTTAATCCGGTATATCAATTCAAAGGATCAGAAATTCATTTATTGGCTTGCAGTTAGTCTGGCATTAGGCTGGTGGGGAAAATATTCAGTTTTATTCATGGCTATAGCAATAGTCATTGGGCTACTACTTTCACCTTACAGAAAAGTTTTCATAAAAAAGAAAACATGGCTGGCAGTCATCCTTGCCTTACTAATTATTGCACCAAATGTTTTTTGGCAATACCAGCATAACTGGCCTTTAGTGCATCATATGCAGGAGTTACAGGAAACACAATTAAAGTATAATAACCATTTTGATTTTTTAAAAGACCAAATAATGATGTTGTTGCCGGTGGCAGCCGTATGGATAGCTGGATTGGTTTGGGTATTAAGAAAAAAAGAATGGCGCATTATTGGTTTTATTTATTTATCGGTTATTACGTTATTAGTTTTTGGTAGTGGAAAAGCATATTATACACTTGGTGCTTATCCAATGTTGCTGGCAGCAGGCGGAGTGGCGTGGGAATATTTATCTGAAAGAAAAAAATGGATACGTTATGTGCTTGCACTGTTTATTATTGGATTGAACTGGCTGGCAATGCCAATGCTGTTACCCATCTGGAAACCCGAAAAACTTGCTGCCTTCTACGAAAAAATAGGTGAAAAACATAAATGGGAAGACTTGAAAAAACATCCGCTGCCACAGGACTTTGCTGATATGCTTGGATGGAAAGAACTCACTTCCAAAACTGAAACGTTCTATAACTCTCTTCCTCTTTCAATAAAAAATAGTAGCATTATTTTTTGTGGAAACTATGGACAAGCCGGATCACTTAAGTTTTACGGTAAGAGTAATAATTTTAAAGACAAGATTATTTCAGCCAGTGGCTCTTTCCTGTTATGGATCCCTGAAAATATAACCATGAAACACCTTATCCTTGTTGATGAAGACCTACCTGGTAAAGAAGAAGAGCTATTTCAGCATTTCGAAAAATCAACAGTCATTGATTCAGTTACCAATAAATTTTCAAGACAGTATGGGAATAAAATTATTTTCTTTGAAAACATTGATTCAGTTGGTTTGCGGTTGGCACAGGATGGTTTAAAAGAAATGAAAAAAAAATTTAAACGTTAACCCTGCTTCAGGATTAGATCCATAACTGCAATAAAATCTGTTTGCCCTAATTGCTCAATCATTAGCATATCTGGTTTTTCCAGTTGAAATAAACCTGTCGTATTCAGGTGTACCTGCTCTGCTGTTCTTATTCCTGCAATGATAGTTGACACTTCAGTGTAACTGAAAATATAACTTAATGCTAATTGAGTTTTTGTACAATCATACTTTTCACATAAAGCCCAGACAGGGCTCAATGCATTATTGGACACATCAATTAGTTCCTTCGTTAACCTGTTTTTGCGATGGTCATTTGCTGAGAAATCTGCCTTTGTATCAAATTTACCGGTAAGCATGCCAAACTGTAATGCCATTCTTACAATAACGCCATAGCCTGCATCAGAAGATTTCTTTAGCAGCGGCAAAGCTTTTTGATTGAGTAAATTCAGCACCAGTTGAAAACCATTCCCGATTTTATTACCTAGAAAAAATTCTGCTTCTGGTAGCGGCACAAATGTATTTAATGAAATTCCCCAGTATCTTATTTTTCCAGATTGCTGCAGTTGCTGCATTGCTTCAATGCATTCGCCATTTTGCAAGTGCTGCATCCTTGCCGTATGCAACTGGTAATAATCGATCGTATCACGTCTTAATCGTACTAAAGATTCTTCACATGCTTTTAAAATATGCTCCTTTGAATAATCAAAAGCAAATTGTTCGTTTCTTGAAACATTGCCACCCTTTGTAGCGATAATAATATCTTTTCGTTCGCCAATTATTTTACCCAATAAATTTTCTGAATGGCCCAGTCCATAAATATCTGCCGAATCAAAAAAATTAATACCTGCATCCAGTGCTCCATGAATTGCTTTTACAGAAGTTTTATCGTCTGCATCACCCCAGCCGATAGCTGTATTGCCAATCATGGCTCCGCCACCAATTGCCCAGCCGCCAAACCCAATTTCACTGACAAGTAAATCTGTATTGCCGAAGTTTCTGAATTGCATTTTTCTAAATTAAATTAGTTGTGTGAAGAAATGTACTTTTGAAAAAATTTGATTAAATGGGTATTGAAAAAAGTCCCCCTTTAGGGGAATTTAGGGGGCAACGACCTATCCGTGTTTTAGTTGCTAAAGTTGGTCTCGATGGCCACGACCGCGGTGCCAAAGTAATAGCTACTGCACTGCGTGATGCTGGTATGGAAGTAATTTATACCGGCTTACGCCAAACTGCTGAAATGGTTGTAAATGCAGCATTACAGGAAGATGTGGATGCAATTGGTATCAGTATTTTAAGCGGAGCACACAATACTGTTTTCCCAAAATTGATTGCCCTATTGAAAGAAAAAAAGATGGACGATGTGTTGCTTACCGGCGGTGGCATTATTCCGGAAGATGATATGAAAAAACTGAATGAAATGGGTGTTGGAAAATTATTTGCCCCGGGAACACCTACATCAGAAATTGCAGATTATATTAAAGGTTGGGTGAAAGAGAATAGAAGTTTTTAAACCACTTAATATGGAAAGAAGAATAAAAATTTACAAAATACCAGAAGAAATTGAGGCATTCTATAAAAAATTGTATCAAAAGATTGATTACATAGTTTCATTTGAAGAATTATGTAAGATGCAGAAAATGAAACTAGATTTTAAGACTGAATCAGATAATAAAAAAATATTTTCATTTGAATATAATTTTTCTGCTTCATAAATTAACTTATGAAATTTCAAATAGAATCTATCGGTACTGTTTACAACAAACGCAAAGAAGCTGTTGATGATTTCTGGGGTGATACTATTTCTGAAATCAGGTTGCATGATTCCATCCCTGAATCATCTTTAGACGGAATTGAAAATTTTTCTCATGTTGAAGTACTTTTTGTTTTTGACAAAGCAACTGAACCGGTAGTATATGGCAGCGTACATCCGAGAGGAAATACCAACTGGCCGAAGGTTGGCATATTTGTGCAACGAAAAAAGAACAGGCCCAATCTGATGGGAGCCACTATTTGTGAAATTGTAAAACGGGAAGGTAGAAGTTTATGGGTAAAATTATTAGATGCAATAGATGAAACACCTGTGATTGATATCAAACCGGTATGGCAGGGTTTTCTTCCTCAAAAACCAGTTATCGAACCGGAATGGAGCAAAGAACTAATGATTAATTATTATAAATAAATTTTATACAATGTATTCAACCCTTTTAACTGTTTTAGAAAATAATATTTTCATTATCACTATCAACCGCCCGGATAAAATGAATGCATTGAATAAAACAGTGCTTGAAGAATTAAGTACTGCTATAGATGAAGTAATAAATAATCTAGATATAAAATCAGCAATCATTACCGGTACAGGACCTAAAGCATTTGTAGCTGGTGCGGATATTTCTGAATTTCTTTCGTTAGATGCAAAGGGTGGAAAAGCGTTAGCACAAAGGGGACAAGATCTGGTTTTCAATAAAATTGAGAACTGCCCAAAACCAATTGTTGCAGCCGTAAATGGTTTTGCATTGGGTGGTGGTTGTGAATTGGCAATGAGTTGTCATTTCCGGTTAGCAAGTGAGAATGCAAAATTTGGCCAGCCGGAAGTAAATCTTGGTTTAATACCCGGCTATGGAGGTACACAAAGATTGGTTAAGTTAATTGGCAAAGGAAAAGCATTGGAATTATTAATGAGTGGCAACATGATTGATGCCAATGAAGCAAAGCAACTCGGTTTAGTAAATTATGTAACCACTCCTGAGACTTTACTTGAGCAAACAATAAAAATACTTTCTGTAATCAATTCAAAAGCCCCGCTTGCTGTTGCAGCCTGTATTAAATCAGCTAATGCTGTATTTGACAAAAGTAAAAACGGCTTTGAAGTGGAAGTGGAAGAGTTTGGAAGATGTTTTGCCACAGAAGACATGAAAGAAGGTGTATCTGCATTTCTGGAAAAAAGAAAAGCAAACTTCACTGGTAAATAATTTTAATAAGATATTTAGTATAAAAAAGGCTGCCCGTTTGGACAGCCTTTGCATTATATAGATATTAATTTTATTCTTTCACAAACTTCACACTCTTAACTGTAGTGCCGTCATTTACATTCAACATATAAATTCCGGATGAAAGTCTTGAAATATTCAGTTCATTGTTTGCCTTGGTTGCTATCTGACGCATTACTAATTTACCCATTACATTATAAACTTTTATATCGGCAGTAGTTTGCAAACCATTTATTGCCACGTTCAGTTTATTATTTGCCGGGTTAGGAAACAAATTTACGTTGATTGAACCTGCTGTTATCAATCCACCATCGCCTCTTGTAGTTGTACCATTTGCCTGTACCCGAAGTGTATAGCAAGATGTTGCGTTGCTTGCATTTGCTTTCGGATACACCTGCACATAATAAAAACCGGCTGCTACAGTTGCATTGATCGTTTCATTTGCTGTTCCGTTATTGGCAGATGTAACTAATATAGTACCCGTACTGTTCAGTAAACGTAAATTATAGTTGGCAGGTAATGTTGTTAGAGTTATTACAACAGGTCCTCCTGTAGTAACATTAAACCTGTAATAATCTATATCCCCAGATGGAGAAATTGTTCCTTTTACATCTGTATTGAATGGAATAACTGCAGCTCCGCTGGTTGTACCATTTGTACTTATATCATATATCCCCGGGCAAGGAGAAACAATTGCCGTAGTTGTAAACTGAGCAGCTATATAATTACCACTACCACCGCTACAATTTGATCTTACTCTCCAATCATATAATGTACCTGAAGCTAAACCAGATAAATTTACAAAGAGTGAAGTTGTGCCTGTTGCAGCATTAATCCATGTTCCGGAAGAAGCTGCTTTATAATCCACATCATAACTTAATGCACTTGCTACGGAACTCCAGTTAACCGTTGCACTTGTTGTAGTAATTGATGTTGTATTCAATCCGGTTACATCACCACATACAGGTGGAGCACCAATTGTGAAATTGGCATTTGAAATATCAAAGAAAATATTTCCAACAGATTCCACTTTTATGCGGTTGGTTGTTCCGGCTGTATTAGGAACCGTTATAATTTCCGAACCATCATTCGGAGTATTCGCAAGCAATGTTGTGCTGAATGTATTACCACCATCTGTTGATAAAAGAATATTTACATTGGCGCAGCTAACCGGTGCGGCAGTTGTGTTATTTACACTCCAGGTTACTGTTGCTGATGAACTGGCATTCCATGTAATATTTGTATTTGGAGAGGTAACTGCAAAAGGGCCGGAAGTATTGCTAACCGTAACTACAGCATCTGTAAAAGCAGTTTGCCCAATTTTTGAGCCAGCAACATATGGATTATTATCTCTTACAGTTACTCGGAAGTTTAAGGTTCTGGAAACTGAACTCAGCGCTTCAATATTTGTTGCTGCATCACCGCCTGGTAAAGGACCCGTTACATTTAAACCTGAGAGAATTGTTGATAATTTTGGAAATGTTCTTGTTCCGGATGGAGTAGGACTAAATGATAACCAGTTTGGGCCCGTTGCTTTAGTTGGAGATGCAACACTATTAGTTCCTGAAGTTGTTGAATTATCATTTTGTTCCCAGCAATAAGTTATTGGATCAAACTCAGCATCAGTTGCAGAAGCAGTAAGTGCAAAAGGAGTACTGATAGGAATAGTATAATTGCTTACGGCTGCAACAACAGGTGCAGTGTTAGCTGTCATTACTAAAGATGCAGGACAGGTTTTAGTAGCTAAATTAGTTTGTATCTGAGCAATGCTTGCTTCATGAAAAATATCAATAGAATGTGGCGCTACATCCTGGGCTGTAATTCCAGCATAACCCATAATTGTAATACCGGAACCAACTTCTTTATTTACACCGGTTCCTTCCAATGACATTGAAAAGGTGTGATTCGCTCCCAATTGATGCCCTACCTCATGCACTACATAATCTATATCAAAATTATCTCCCAGTGGAATTCCGTCTGCAGGTGATGTGATACCTCTACCCTTTGAACCATCCACACAAACACAACCAATACATCCTGCATTGCCACCACCACCTGAAGCGCCGAACATATGGCCAATATCATAATTAGCTTCACCAATGTTTGCAGTTAATGCTGTTTGCAATTGATTATTCCAGCTTGATAATGTTGTATATGGATCTGTTGATGGATTATAATAAATAACTGCGGTTGTATTTGCAATAAGATTCAAGTGCAATGCCAGGTCTTTTTCATAAACCCCATTACAACGGGTAAGTGTTGCATTATATGCAGCTAATACCAAAGCAACATCAGCAGTACTGAATGCGCCAAAAAAATTTGCATACTCACCGTTACAAGATTGAGCCAAACGCATTGTTTTTAATGTGCCATTAGAACTGCCGGTTAAGGCTGCAGTAACGTCAATTTTTGCTTTAATATCAGCATTCATTTGTTGTTCAACAGTACTGCATGTCCATGGCAATTGCCCTTTATCTCTGTGAGAACTATAAACAGAATAAACTGTATGGTCCTGGGAATAAGGTTCAATAAATTCATTATCCTTATCCGTTCTGAAAACCATTGATTGTATGCCTTGTGGAGAAATACTCAATTTTAAAGTGGCAAACTTGTCTGTAATACCTCTGCCGGAATAAGCTCTTATTTCAGGAAATTGAGCTTGCAATGCTGGTTCAAAATTTGAAGATTCAAACACTTCAAATTGTTCTAAACTACCTGCAGCATTTGGTAAGGAAATAATCGTTGAACGTTTAGCCTGATTTTCAACAACAGAAAATAATTCTTGTGTAAATGGAGCAGCTGATAAATTAAATAATTTAAACTCCCTGGGATAGGTCAACCTTGCAACCCCTTTGTTGGTTGCAATAGAGCTTTTGTTTTCATTGTTTACAGACCAAAATATGTCCGATTGTGAAAAAGCTAGTGTAGTTACCGTAGTTAATAATAGCGTTAGCAGTGTTACTTTTCTCATGTTAGTTTTTTTGGTAAGCGAATTATAATTTCTAAAAATAAGAATTTACATAACCCAAAAATCAAACCCGGCTGATCTGGTTCATGAAAGATGAATAAAAATTTATAAAAGATGGATTTTAATAGGGAAAATACGTGTTACCCTATTTTTCAAGAAGTTTTTCATCTATCAAATAAGCAGTAACAGCACGAATATTATCGCCGCCATTTTTATCATCTAAATAAACTTTGAATGAAGTAACATCTGCTGCAGGAAAAGTAAGTAACCTTCTTCTGCCAACTGTGGTTCCATCTAATGAGCCTACTTTATTTTTTCCATTGTAAAGTTCTATTTTAAATCCACGGATACTTTGCCCGGCATGTAAATATTCATATAGTCCAATGCAATTGATTTTTGTTTTCTGTTCAAACTCAACTGTGAACTGTTGCAGGTTGATACTATAACCCTCCCTGCTTCTTTGAAATGAACGTACAATTAATTCTTTGTTTGGTAAATTATCAATACTAAACTGCCAATAGGCTTTTGCAGTTTTGGCTAGATTCTCATGAAAGCTTTCATCGCGGAGTTTTTTAAAACTCATCAGTGCCGCTGAATCAATTTCGTTAATCAGTCCCCGGGTATCAGGTGGTACATTCAATAATAAATTTGCACCACGTCCTACGCTTTTCAAATACAAATCAAATAACTGCTCTCCGGTTTTTACTTTACTATCTTCTTCTTTATGATAAAACCAACCGGGTCTAATGCTAACATCACATTCCGCCGGTATCCAGTTTTTTCCATTTTCATTCCCTGAATTTAAAACCGATTGCGATGGACCTCCGCTACCCCTTGTAAAACCTGCAGTATCTAAATAATTCCAGTTTGTTTTTCCGGCAATCCCATTTTCATTTCCCATCCATCTTACATCGGGGCCAATATCACTAAACACAACTGTATTAGGAGAAATTTTTCGAATCGTGTTTTCAAATCTTCTAAAATCGTACACTTGTTTTTTGCCGTTCGGTCCTTCACCATTTGCACCATCCCACCACATTTCAAAAACGGGTCCATAGTTTTTTACAACTTCTGTCATTGTGTTTACATACACATCATTGTATTCATTAGTCCCATATTTTGGATGGTTCCTGTCCCATGGTGAAATATAAACACCGAACCTCAATCCGCTTTCACGACATGCTTTTGATAAATCTTTCAATACATCTCCCTGCCCATCTTTCCATTTACTTTCACGTACAGTATGTGCAGAGTATTTGCTTGGCCACAAACAAAATCCATCATGATGTTTTGCTGTAATGATTATTCCTTTTGCACCGGCTTGTTTTGCTATTCTTGCCCATTGACGGCAATCGAGTTCAGTCGGATTAAAAATGTCTTCTGGTTCATTACCCTGTCCCCACTCTTTATCAGTAAAAGTATTGGGGCCAAAATGCACAAAAAGATAAAACTCCATTTCATGCCATTGAATCTGCTGACGGGTGGGTTTTGCCTGTTGCGAAAAAGAAAAAATGGAGATTAAAATAAAAATTGAAAAAACCAAAAATGCAGGTAGTTTATTTTTTATGTAACCGGTGGCATTTCTTTTATCATCGTCCATTGCACAGTTTAGCCTGATAAAAGAGGGACACACTTGTACGAAAGGATTTCTATTCATAAAAAAGCAAGCAGTGTTTTCAATAAGGGTACCTGGCCAAAACCTGGAAAGCATAGTTATTTTTTATAAGGTAGCTATTAATCTAAAATTCGGATCAGCATTCAGCAATTTCATTTTCATACTCCCCATTCTTATTCAAATGCGTTTGTAAATGTAATGATTTGTCCTTTCACAGTTTTAATATGTGCTATCCCTTTTTCGATTTTTATTTCATTTCGCTGTACTCCTTGTATTAGCCATGTTGGAAATGGTAATTTTACGAGTAACTCACCACCAACTTCACTTTTAATTGTCATTTCCGTTACAACATTATTTTCTTTTTTAGCAGAAACAAGAAATGCTCCTTCTGTTCTCAGTGTTTTAAAAGAAACATCTTTCCAATCTGCCGGTGCAGCAGGAAAAACTTCAATAAATCCTTTATGACTTTGCAAAAGCATTTCATGAATGCCCTGTGCAAAAGCAAAATTTCCTTCGAGTGTAAATGGCCGGTAAGTGGCATCAGCATATTGTCCTCCTTTCTGATCGCCATTCAGATGAAAACTATTTGAAGAAACAAAATTAGTTGCAAATTTTTTCAGATTAACAACAACCGAATCTCCGTTTTTTGCTCTTGCATATATTGATGCAATCCATGCAAAGGAATAACCCACCCAGTTTCTTGTTCCTAGTTTTTCAATATGCCTTAATGAATTTTCAATAATAATTTTTTGGGCTGAATCTTCCATGTTTAATAATCCCAAAGGATGAATAGCAAGTAAATGGTTTTGGTGGCGGTGGGATTCATCAAGGTTCTGACCTGGTGCAATGGTGAGGCCGGTCTCGTTGATGTCAAAATAGTCTAAATCAGAAATATAGTTTTTCCAATATGGAGCAATAATAGGTGGGGTAAACCTCCAAAATTTCATATATAGTTTATGTTCTTCAGACATAATTGATTTAGCCAAGGCTTTATCATAATTAGTTATTTTTTTAAACCAAGCCTTAACTGAATTATCATGATACTCCGGACTGGAACTTAAAGCAATAAATAATGAATCGTTCTTAGCTTTTTCCAACATGCCGTTTAAAAACTCAAACACATCACTAATATAATTTCGTGCTTTCTCATTATAGAATCTTGAATCCATACTATACATCGCCTGCCAATAAAAATGCTGCGAAAGCCAAGCTGCTGTAGTCGGACTCATTGAATATTGAATCCATCCACCCATTGGTTTTCCTGAAATAGTTGTAACACCCGGTACATTCAATCCATCCAGTTCAAAATAGTCTTTCGTCCATCGCTTGTTTTCGTCTTTCACTTTCCAAAGCCAGTTGGTATAGCCAACAGTTAAATCGAGATGATTGGATGCATAACCCGGCCAGTAACTAAGTTGTGTATTCAGATCATGATGAAAATCTCCTTTCCATGGCGGCAGGTTTCCATTATCGGCTGTCCATAT
>JANPEU010000244.1:0-6799 GCA_031423175.1 Bacteroidota bacterium | reverse complement strand
AAATTTATCTGCCTGTTTTAGAAGAATTAGAATCGTATGGAATAATTTTTCATGATGAAAAAATTACCGGTTAAGAATCGAAATTAATTCTCTCACACCTTCCGTAGCCGCTTTTTCAATCATTATTACATTATGCAGGTTGGAAGTATAAGGAATCTTTTTATCAATAATATATTTAGGTACATAAGGGGCTGCATAATTTACAAGCCCTGCTGCCGGATAAACTACCAGGGAAGTACCTACTACAATAAAAATATCTGCGTTATTTACCAACGGATCTGCTTCGTCCATTTTTGGTACGGGTTCTTCAAACCAAACAATATGTGGTCTTAACTGTTCTCCATCTTCTGCAACATCTCCTAATTTTATATTCCCATTAATTTTATAAATCAAGGATTCATCTTTTTCACTACGCATTTTAAATATTTCGCCATGCAGGTGAACAATATTTGCAGAACCAGCCCTTTCATGCAAATCATCTATATTTTGAGTGATGATAGTGACATCATAATCCTTTTCCAATTTCGCTAAACCAACATGTGCCGCATTGGGTTTAGCATCCATTACATTTTTTCTGCGTTCATTATAAAAATCTAAAACCAATTGCGGGTTTTTCTTCCACCCACGTGGCGTTGCCACATCTTCTATTTTATATCCTTCCCACAAACCATCACTATCTCGAAATGTTTTTAATCCGCTTTCGGCGCTGATGCCTGCACCTGTGAGAACGACAAGTTTCTTTTTTTGCATAACTCAAAGATAAGTATGCCATACATGAGCAGTGATCAAAGTATGGCATATTTTAAAAATATGCCATACTTATGCAGCCTTTGTTTTTACAATTTTATTTTTTCTAAAAAAGAAAACTACGCCAGCAATCAAAAACAAAAGAGGCCAGATTGAAATTAGCCCAACAAAAAGTTCTCCCACCCAACTCCAACCTGTCCCAAACGCTGTACTCATTCTTGATGCAAAGGAAGGTTTATCATTATTTTTTGCGGTAGCATTTAATACTTCATAAAAAGTCAGATTGATCGTACTGTATGCAGATGAATGAATAAGATAATTTACCCGGCCTGAAGCAGATTCAATTTCTTCCTGAATGCCGTTTATCTCAGATTGAACATTTAAAATTTCTTCCATATTCTTTGCTTGCTTCAGCAAATCAAGATAACGGAAACGAATTTGCCGTTTTGCTTCAATCCTTGATTTTGTATCAACCACTTCGCCTGTTACGTCTTCAGAAGTAATTCGTTTATCATTTACTTTTTCTACACCTGTTGTTACCTGAGTTAATGCATTGTCAAACTGATCAACCGGAATTTTAATGGTAAGTGTATTTTCAATTTTATATTCAGTTTCTAATTGCTGTTCCTGCGCTACATAACCACCCAACTGAGTTACTCTTTCACGTATTGATTTATAAAAGTTGTTATAATTTTTTATTTCAAAGTTAAGGGTAGCTGATTTAATTATTTTTTTATCCCAGTCAACTTTGGGTTGAGTTTGTATTGGTTCCTGGGGTTTATCTTCTTTTTTTTGATCCTGGGTCTGTATCTGCGGGGTTGAATCTGCATAAAAACCAACGAACTGCTTATTGTCAATCTTGGCATTTGCTGAAAGTGTCACATCTTGAGTTCTACCCAACTCTGGAATACTCTCATTTGAATTTTTGTTTTGATTGCAGGCAAATAGAATAACTGCCGCAACTGCGGTAATAATAAATTTCATGGCTATACTTTTTAAATGATTTGAATAGAGATGCCGGAATTAAAGAATTACACAACATCATTTTTCTTTGATTCCAAAAAATCAAAAAAGGTAACCTTAGTGATATAGTTAAATTAAGATTAGATAAAACATATAAGGTGTAAGACTGCGATAGAATGCTGACTGAAGACTGTAGGTTGGCTTATTTTTCCCCAGCCATTTCCATAATTATTTTCCATTCAGCTTCGCTTACCGGCTGAACAGATAAACGACCAATACGAACCAAGGCCATATTCGCAAGCCGCTTGTCTTTCTTTATTTTCTCGAGAGTAACCGGGTTCTTATTTTTTTTAACCGCTTTAATATCCACCGCACTCCACCGGTCATCATCTGTTGTTGGGTCTTGATAATACTCTTTAACTACTTTAGCAATTCCTACAATTTCAATTCCTTCATTGCTATGATAAAAGAAAACTTCGTCTCCATTTTTCATAGCTCTTAAATGGAGTCGGGCTGCATAATTGCGGATACCACTCCAGCAGGTTTGCCCTTCTTTTAAAAATGTGTCAAAAGAATAAACAGATGGTTCAGATTTTACAAGCCAGTATGCCATAGAGTAATTTTAAATTTGAAATTGCGGTCACCAACCACCCGCCAGCACATCTGCAATATGCATCGTCTTCAAACTGTATTTTTTATTTTTTATATAACCATCCAAATGCATCAAACAGGAATGATCAGTTGAAATAAGATATTCTGCTCCAGTAGCCAATGCATTTTCCACTTTTTGTTCAGCCATTGCAATTGAGATGGATTCAAATTTAACGGCAAATGTGCCTCCGAAACCACAACAGGTTTCCACATCATTCATCTCTGTTAACTCCAATCCCTTTACATGACTTAATAATTTTCTTGGTTCAGTCTTTACTTTACATTCACGCAGGGCAGCACAGGAATCATGATAGGTTGCTTTACCATTCAATACGGCTCCTACATCTTCTTTCTGTAAAATATGAATCATAAATTCAGAAAATTCATAAACCCGTTTGCCCACATCCACCATTTCATGATGCAGGAATGAGTTATCCAATAATTTTGTATAATAATTTTTTACAAACCCAACACAGCTTGCACTGGGAGCTACAATATAATCACTGCCTTTAAAATCATTGACGAATTTACTGCATACTGCTTTCGCTTCATCCCAAAACCCCGCATTGAATGCAGGTTGCCCGCAGCAGGTTTGCCTGGTGTTGTAGGTGACTGAACATCCGGTTTTCTCCAGTACCTTAATCATATTAAAAGCTGTTTGCGGATAAAGTTGATCTACAAAACAAGGTATAAAAAGTTGTACGTTCATGCCTATTTGAATATTGACTATTGAACATTGAATATTGAATATTGAATATTTCCCACGAGATAAAAATTTTCGATACTTAATGTGCTTTTATGATTCCTGTAAAGAAAATTTATTTTTTTAAAACTGGAATTTTATTTTCTTCTTAGTCCTTCAGAGTGTTATTTCTAAAAGAACTATTTCGACCTTAGTTCTCCGCCAGTTGGCGGAGACAGGGGCGAACACATCTTTAATGCTGTCATCGCCGCTTCTTCTCCTTTATGTCCGTGCTTACCGCCAATTCTTTCTTTTGCCTGCTCTTCATTTTCTGTTGTTAATACACCAAAGATAGTGGGTACAGGTAAGGTAAGATTTAATTGAACTACACCATCCGTTATCGCTTTGCATACATAATCAAAATGTGGTGTTCCTCCTTTTATTACACATGCCAGGGCTATAAAAGCATCGGGTCTGGATTTCTTTTTAGTTTTCGCCCAATAGTTTTTTATAGCAAACGGGATTTCAAATGCACCCGGAACCGTAATCGAAATAATTTTTTTAACTTTATTTTTTTTCAAAACTGCTATACAACCTTTTTCCAATTCATTTACTATGGCAGTATTCCATTCAGTCTTTACTAAAACTAAACAGGCATCCCGATTTTTCAGTATGCCTGTATTCATTAAATTACTTTTTGCTTTATCAGCCATATTAGTTGTCAGTATTATAAACTCCCAATTCTGCCAGCATTGCATCAGCCTGGTAAGTATATTCTGCAACAGCAGGATATTTATCTTTTAATTCTTTGTATAATTCAATTGCATCTTTTGAATTGTTAAGCTTTTTCTGAGCAGTATAGGCTGCATAAAACAAAGCTGCTGCTGCATTATATTCATCGGCTGTAAATTCGTTTGCACTTTTTTTATAAAATTCAAAAGCCTCTTTAAATTTTCCGGTTTCACCATACGCATCAGCCAGCAATTTGTAAGCCCGTTGTTGAGTTTGTTTAGCCGATGTACTAAATTTTTCGAGATGCTTAATCACATTTGCGTTATCATCTAACTTCGTATAGCAAACACCAGCATAGTAATGGGCCAGGTTTCCTGCCTTTGTACCGCCGTACTGACTAATAATTTTTAAAAAACCCGCATTTCCGCCATCACCATTCAAAGCAAGCTTTACAGAATCCATACGATAGTATTCTTCTGCTTTAAATAAAGCAACGGCTGCTTTTTTCTCATTCGGCTCTTTAAAAAATTTATTATAAACTAACCAGCCACCACCTAATACAATGATAGCACCGCACACTATCATAATTTGTTTCTGATATTTTGTCCAGAAATTTTTTGCCTGGGCAATCATTACTTCGCCTTTGTCAACTTCCTGCACAATGTTCTTGTCTGCCATTTTATATTTTGTATTTCAAGTTTTAAAATAATATTCGAATGTTCTTTTAAGTTTTTTCTGCAAGTCCCCTTTAGGGGATTTAGGGGCTAATCCACAATGAAAGGATAATTCGCATCCATATACACATCTTTCAATACTTCATCATCATTCGGGAAAGGGCTTTCTTCAGCAAATTTCACTGACTCAGTTACAATCGCATCTACTCTTGAATTAATAGCATCTATATCGGACTGAGTTCCCAATCCATTTACCAAAATTGTTTTCAGTACTATCTGAATTGGATCCTTGTCTTTGTATTCATCTACTTCATCCTTACTTCTGTATTTCTGAGGATCGCTTATTGAGTGACCTTTGTAACGGTATGTTTTTAATTCCAATAAAGTGGGTCCACCTTTTTCTCTTGCTCTTTTCACGGCTCTGGCCACTCCATCATGAACTGATTCCGGACTCATGCCATCAACAGCATCTGCAGGCATATCAAAGCCGTCAGCCAATTTATAAATATCAACCACATTGCTGGTACGCTCAACCGAAGTACCCATTGCATAATTATTATTTTCACAAATAAAAATTACGGGCAACTTCCATAACATGGCTAAATTGAAGGTTTCATGCAGTATTCCCTGGCGGGCAGCACCATCGCCAAAAAAACAAAGAACCACATTTTCCGTATCACGATACTGTTCTGCAAATGCAAGTCCGGCGCCGGTACCTATTTGCGCACCTACTATACCATGACCACCAAAAAAGTTCACATCTTTTCCAAAGAAATGCATACTGCCGCCTTTACCTTTTGCACATCCCGTAGCCTTGCCATACAACTCCGCCATACAGCTATTCACGTTCACACCTTTTGCTATTGCAAGACCATGATCCCGATAAGCTGTAATAAAAGAATCTTCGGGACGGGTAGCAGTCATACATCCGGCAGCAATAGCTTCCTGACCAATATATGCATGAAAGAACCCGCGGATTTTCCCTTCCATTTTATATTTTTCTTCAGCCATCAGTTCAAACTGACGAATGAGCTGCATCAATTCGTACCAATACAGGTAAGTTTCTTTTGAAAAACGGGTTGCCAATGCTTAAAAATTTGAGTCGCAAAAATAAGGGAAAGCAGCCAAATTAAAATAGATAGAAATAGGAGGATTTTATCAACATGGGAGTACTATATGCCAATATACTTTCATCGAACAGAATTTGGAATAGGCAGATAGACTAAAAAATATTTATATGTCTGAATAGCAGAAAAACTTTTGTTGGAAATAATCCCTCAACTCGATACTATTTTTAAATCCTTATCAGAATTATCCTTTTACAATTGTTTTTAAGAATAGTTGTATGCTTTCTGATTTTCCAATTGGTTCTAATAATAATATAAAAAGGTTAACTGCCAGGGCAAGATAAGTAGCAGGATGTTTTAATTTTTGGTATTTCCATGCACCAAAGAGTAGCAATCCTATGATCAATGCTTGAGTATAGTAAAGAGGAATAATGATATTTATATCAGGCCATTCTTTTATATGCATGTCAACATATACATTTTGTATTCCACGACCCAGGGCTGGCATCATAATGATGAATACCGTTGAAATTAACCACCATGAATGATTTTCAATTTCTTTTCTGTGAAGAATGCTTTTTATTACTGCATATCCGAATGCGGTCATCATTACAATTTCTACTGCAGCCACTCCAAAGAAAAACCAAGGTTGAAAAGGTCCAAATTGGTCTGGTGTTTCCAAAGCTTTCTGAGTTGTTACGATGTCTCTGTTCATCATACTCAGAGCGGTTAAACAAACACCTCCGGCCAGGAACATACCGATGATACCATTCGTTCTATGCCTGGCAATTTGACCATGAGTAACAAAATAGGGTTGAATTATCAGATAGAAATACCAGATCGTACCAGTCCAATAATGAATATGGACAGACCATGCGTTTTCAGAAAAGTCGCCCCAATAATCTCTAAAGATGCCAAGCTGCATAATTATCATTGGGAGTAGCATCCATATGTATAAAGTTTTATACTTATTCATCTTTACGGTTATTTATTTTTTTCTGATCAGTTATTATGATATATGAATTAGCTCTAACTCAAAAATAGGGGAAAGTATTTTGGCTCTCAAAAAGAATGCAATTTTTTAAATGGATTATATTGTGAATGTTCTAATAAAAATAAATCCGCATATACAACTAGAAATTATCATTCAACTGTTTTTTTGGAAATTTTTTTTTCATCTCAATCTATCTGCCCCTTAACCATTACATAACACCACGCCGTAAATGGCAATATCAAAAATAAAATAACCGACCACCAACCCGCAAAGAAAATAAACGGCAACA
>JANPEU010000243.1:0-2809 GCA_031423175.1 Bacteroidota bacterium | reverse complement strand
TCATCAGGATAATCACGGTCAATGCCATACCGGATTTTATCGGGAGTTAATTTTTTAAATGTACCAAATAACCGATCCCAGATAGAAAGGATTGCACCGTAATTACTATCTGTAAAGGGTTGTTTCCAGTGATGATGCACTTTATGCATATTGGGTGAAACAAAAAGATAGCTCATTGTATTGTCTATCCATTTTGGCAAACTTATATTGGCATGTTCAAAGGCAGTAAAAAAAATAAGTACGGTTTGATAAATCATTACCGCATACATGGGTGCGCCACTTACGATGATTCCAATAAAAAAGAAAATGCCGCGTATAACACTTTCTATCGGGTGATGGCGAAGACCTGTTGTTACATCTACATTCGTATCGGCATGATGCACTACATGAAAACGCCAGAGGATTTTAAATTTATGCTCTGTAATATGTACCAGCCACCCGCCAAAAAAATCCACAATAAAGATTGTAAGTAAAATTGTAACAAGTGTGCCGGTCCCCAACCAATTAATAATTCCAAAATTATTGGCCACACTCCAGTCGCTTATTTTTATTATAATTAATGCAAGAAATGTATGAATAACAAGATGAAAAAAGGTTAATCCAAGATTTACCATGGCATGACGCAGACGGGTTTTTCTAAACTTCAGTTTCAATAAAGGAATAGAGCCCTCAATAATCCAGAAAAATAAAAGTCCACCAACAAGAAATGCTACCCGCTCGAGAGGGCGGCTTTCAAGGGCTGAAAAATAATGTATGATATTATCCCACATAAAAAAAGTTGAAAGTTTATACACCGAAGCCCGGCGTAGGCGAGCAAAAGTTACGAAGTAAAATTTAGAATCTCTCTGGTTGAAGACGAATTGTCTTCACCGGTGTTTTCTTTTTCAACCGGTTGTTTAAATTCATGATTGCAGGCAAAACAATGATATACTTTTTCTATAGTCATTGCATAATCGCCAAGAAAAAAAGTAGTAATTGCGCTTAGCCAGTTGATTGCTTTACGGGGAGTGCTTACAAAAGAAATATTATTTGATCCGCACCTGGGACACGATAGATTCAGTTTTTTCTCTTCCCGGTATTGATTTAACAACCCGACCGCTCTTGCAAAATCATTTTCGGCAACCATTAATCGAATTCCACCTGTGGCCTGATTCCAGATAGGTATAATAGTAGAGGTGTTTTCGTCTTTTAGCCAGCAATTAACTCCCTCTTCCTGTAAACGCCCCAAAATAATATTTGCATCTATATAATTATTAAAAGATTCAAGATGTTTAAATTCCATAAAACAAAAATAGAAAAGCGGATCATAGCGACCCGCTTTAATCATTTAATAATTTTTCAGTTATTGTTTTACAAAACGAATTGTTTCTGTTTCAGCATCGCCTGTTAATCTTAATGTATAAACCCCTGCTGCCAATTTTTTTGCAGGTATCGTTAAAACTGCGCCGGGTGCTACATTTCCAAATCTTGTGTCGGATAAAATTCTACCCGCAGCATCTATAACCTGTGCTTGTAAATATGTTAACCTGTTTTCATTCATTTTTATTGTAAGCACATCACTGGTTACCGGATTTGGATTCACTGTAATATTTGCAAGCCTGTTGTCTTTTAATATTACTGAACGCACTGGCGAGTATGTTGATTTACCATCCAGATCAACTTGCTTCAAACGGTAATAATATCGTGTATTCTTTTTTACATTATTATCTGATGAAGTATAATTGCGGTCAGTAAACCCATTGCCTAAACTGTTAGCAAAACCAATAGACGAAAAATCAGACGCATTACCAACGCTGCGTTGAATATCAAAGCCACGGCTGTTTTGTTCAAATACAGTTTTCCATACCAGTTCAATAGAATTGGTTTTAGCCGATGCATTGAAATCAAGTAGCCCAACAGGAAGAGGACCGTTTTGGGTGATTGTAAAATTGGCATTGCTGATATCAAAGAAAATATTTCCAATAGCCTGTATCATAAACCGCACAGTTGTGTTTGTTGGAATATTTGGAATAGTTACAGATTGTGTTCCGTCATTTGGCGTACTTGCCAATACGGTAGTTGGATAAGTTAAACCACCATTAGTTGACATTAGTATTCTAACATTTGCCGTACTGATTGGTGCAGCAGTTGTAGACGAGACATTCCATGTTATAGTTTGTGCTGTACCACCGAGCCAGTTTTCAGCACCATTGGGGGCACTAACTGTAAATGCACCGGTGCCGCCTTCTACATTTATTAAAAAAGCAGTTGCAAGAGAACAGCCGAGATTAGCCGCATCACCACCGCCTGTTGCTACACCACCACCACCGGCCCTACTATCACGAACTGTTAACCTGAATTTGAGAGGTCTTGTTTGTGAGCCGTTCGGATTACTCATCGTTTCACCTTTCAATCCATCATTCGTTGCGGCTGGAGCTGCAGGATAACCGGCAAGAATAACATTGATATCGGGAAACATTCTTGATCCGGATGTTTTTGGTTCTCTTGATTTAAATAAGGGCTTGGTTAATGAGTTTGCTCCTCCATCCCAGGTATCCTGTGCACCCAGATCCCACTCTTCCCAGCAATAAGTAAGTGCATCACCATTTGCATCAGTTGCTGTTCCGGTTAAAATAAAAGGAGTTAATTCAGGAATAGAAGCACCATTATTATTCATTGCAGTAATAACGGGAATTATGTTTCCAGTAGCAATCGTACCGTGACACAAAGAACCAGATCCTGTTGTAACAAATTTACTAATCTCATCATAACTTACTGTGTGAAAAAAAGCATCACTGTTGGGTTGTATATCATCTGCTGCACAAATACC
>JANPEU010000242.1:0-4593 GCA_031423175.1 Bacteroidota bacterium | reverse complement strand
AACCTGTACCTATTAATACATAAGGTACATTGGCTGGCGGAATTTCTTTTTGTTCAATATGCGATTTTCTTCTTTTCAAAACCATGGCTCCCGCTAATGCTGCACAACCGGCAGTAATATGTACCACTGCACCACCAGCGAAATCCCATGCACCCATTTTAGCAAGAAAACCTTCCGGATGCCAGCTCCAGTGTGCCACTGGTGCATATACTAATAAAGAGAAGAGTATAATAAATAATACATAGGATGTGAATTTTATTCTTTCTGCTACAGCACCCACTACCAGGCCGGGTGTTATAATTGCAAACATTAACTGGAACAATGAGAATAAGCTAAGTGGAATTGTATTTGCAAGTGGCCATGCTGCACCGGATTTTACTCCATCATAAAAAGCATAAGTTGATGGATTGCCGATGAAACCATTTATAGATTCGCCGAATGCAAGACTGAATCCACATACCACCCATAAAACGCCAACTATACCCGCAGCTACTACACTTTTAATCATTGTTGAGATTACATTCTTCCGGTTTACCATACCACCATAAAAAAATGCAAGACCAGGGGTCATTAAAAATACCAAGGCGGTAGATATTAATACCCATGCTATATCTGCATTATTATATTGCGGGTCGTTGGGACCAGGAACATAATCGGCCTGGGGTTTAATAAACATTCCAACAAGGGCAATTACTGAAAGCAATAGAAAGGGCAAAATTTGCTTGGCGGTTTTCTTACTCATAATCGTTGTTTTACATTATAAAATATTATATTTAAATCAGAAAATCAAAAATACATAATGATTCAGCTAACATCTGTTTAATAGTAAAATATATTTTATTATAATGTGTAAAATATAGTTTGTTTTGTTGAAAATTAATAAATTTTAGATCGTTTTGGTGAAATTTAATGGTATAAATAAAAAAAGCTGCTTTAAAAAGCAGCTTTCAATTTTAAACTCATTTTTTATTTAAACTGAAACCATTTGTCCAATATCTTTTCTTTCTAATAAAGATGTGCCCATTAGAAATTCATCTACATTTCTTGCACATTCCCGACCCTCACTAATTGCCCATACAACCAAAGATTGACCACGGCGAATATCGCCGGCAGCGAATACTTTATTAATAGTTGTGAGGTAGTTTTTTTCAGTAGCCTTTACATTTTTTCTTTCATCCAGTTCTACATCTAATTGCTGCAACAACCCATCATACTGCGGATTTACAAAACCCATCGCAAGCAATGCAAGTTCACATGGTATTACCCTTTCGCTTCCTTCTCTTTCAACAAATGAAGCAGGCTTTCCATCTTCTGTAATCTTCCATTCCAGGTCTACAATCTTCAATGCTTTTAAATTTCCATTTTCATCACCGATAAATTCTTTAGTTGCAATAGTCCATATCCTGTCCGCACCTTCTTCATGTGATGAAGATGTTTTTAATGTCATCGGGTAAGTGGGCCAGGGCATAAATGATGTTCTGTCTTTTGGTGGCGTTGGCAATAATTCAAATTGTGTTACTGATTTTGCTTTATGACGGTTGCTTGTCCCCACACAATCACTTCCTGTATCACCGCCACCAATCACTACTACATTTTTCTTGGTAGCAAAAATATCTTCATCGATCATGTTGCTCTCTACTCCCTCTCCTTTGGAGAGGGTTGGGGTGAGGTTCGCATTACGTTTATTCTGCTGTTTCAAAAACTCCATCGCAAAATGAACGCCTTTTAATTCTCTCCCCGGAATATTTAAAGCTCTTGGTACAGTAGAACCACCAGCTAATACAATTGCATGATATTCTCTCAGCAGATCATTCACATTTATATTTACACCCACGTTTGCATTGCATTTAAATATTATTCCTTCTTCTTCCATTAATTTTATTCTTCTCTCCACTACCCATTTTTCTAATTTAAAATCAGGAATACCATAAGTTAATAAACCACCGGACCTGTCATCTCTTTCAAATACAGTTACACTATGGCCTGCATAATTTAATTGTGCGGCTGCTGCTAATCCTGCCGGGCCGCTGCCAACAACTGCTACTTTTTTTCCACTACGCTTATTTATTTTTTTTGCCTGAACAAATCCTTTGTCAAATGCTATCTCGATAATATGTTTTTCTATTTCTTCAATAGCAATAGCAGGTTGATTGATGCCCAGTACACAGGCTGTCTCGCATGGTGCAGGACAAATTCTGCCGGTGAACTCAGGAAAATTATTGGTAGAAGTTAAAATCTCATAGGCTTTTTTCCAGTCTTTATTATAAACTGCATCATTGAATTCAGGAATTACATTTCCCAGCGGGCATCCATTATGACAAAAAGGAATACCGCAGTTCATACAACGGCCAGCTTGCTGGTTCAGCTTTTCGTCACTGTACCGCTCAATGAATTCTTTGTGATCATTCACCCGCTCTTCCACTTTTCTTTTGGATGGAAGCTCTCTTGTAAATTCTAAAAATCCTGTTGGTTTGCCCATCGTAACAGTTTATCGTTTATAGTTTTTTTTCAGGTTTCACGCCAAGACGCAAAAGAAGGCACGCAAAGACGCAAAGAAATCCTGGCGTCTTTTGTTTAAAAACTTTGCGCCTTTGCGTGAAATTCTTATTTCCCCGCATTCACCTTAACACCGCTTGCTTTTTGCTGCAACGCTTTCTTATAATCCTTCGGAAATACTTTGATGAAATTCTTCAACTGGTTATTCAAATCATCCAGTATAAATTTCGCTACCGTACTTCCTGTATATTCAAAATGTTTTTGCAGCATGGTGAACAGTTCATTCTTATCATTTACATCACATGCATCAAGATCCACCATTTCCTTATTACAGTTCTCTGCAAACTTTCGGTTTACATCATATATATATGCAATACCACCGCTCATACCTGCTGCGAAATTTCTTCCTGTAACACCGAGTATCACTACACGGCCCCCGGTCATGTATTCACAACCATGATCACCAACTGATTCAACAACTACATTAGCACCTGAGTTACGAACGCAGAATCGTTCACCGGCTTTACCACGGATAAATGCTTCACCACTGGTAGCGCCATATAGTGCTACATTTCCAATGATGATATTTTCTTCAGGAATATAACTTGCTTCTTTCGGTGGATATACAATCAGCCTTGCACCACTCAATCCTTTTCCAAAATAATCATTCGCATCACCTTCCAGCTCGAGGGTAACACCATGTGTATTGAACGCACCAAAACTTTGTCCTGCTGTTCCGGTAAATTTGAAATGAATCGTATCATCCGGTAAACCATCACCACGATGAACTTTTGTTATCTCGTTTGATAGAATTGTTCCAACTGTACGATCCGTATTCTTTATCAAAAATTCTTTTCTCACTTTTATCCCCATATCAATCGGGAATTCCTGTATGGCAGGCTTAGCAGCTTCTAACAATTTCCAGTCCAGCACTTCTGTCAAACCATGATCCTGTTCTTCCGCACAATACAACGGCATATAAGGTGATGATGGTTCTTTATATAATATAGGAGAAAGATCAAGCTTGCTGAATTTCCAGTGATTGATATTTTCTCTTACTCCCAAACAATCCACCTGGCCAACCATTTCATTCACGGTTTTAAATCCAAGCTCAGCCATAATCTCTCTCAGCTCCTGTACCATGAACCTGAAAAAGTTTACTACATGATCTGCATCACCGGTAAATCGTTTTCTCAGTTCAGGATCCTGTGTAGCCACACCAACCGGGCAGGTATTCATATGACATTTACGCATCATGATACAACCTTCTACTACCAGCGCAGCAGTTGCAACGCCCCATTCTTCCGCACCGAGTAATGCAGCAATAGCAATATCTCTTCCTGTTTTCATTTGACCATCTGCTTGTACAACAACTCTACTGCGCAATTTATTTTTTACTAATGTCTGGTGTGTTTCTGCCAAACCCAGTTCCCATGGAAGACCCGCATGTTTGATAGATGAAACAGGTGATGCACCCGTACCACCATCATGACCGCTGATCAAAACAACATCTGCTTTTGCTTTTGTAACACCGGCAGCAATAGTCCCCACACCGGCTTTACTCACCAGCTTTACATTTATTCTGGCAGCACGGTTTGCATTTTTTAAATCAAAAATCAACTGCGCCAAATCTTCAATAGAATAAATATCGTGATGGGGTGGGGGAGAAATTAATCCAACACCCGGCGTGCTATGTCTTGTTTTACCAATCCACTCATCTACTTTATGACCGGGTAACTGGCCGCCTTCACCGGGCTTGGCACCCTGCGCCATTTTTATCTGCAGTTCATCTGCTTCAGTTAAGTATAAACTGGTAACACCAAACCTTGCACTCGCAACCTGTTTAATAGCGCTGCGCATATAATCACCATTCGGTAATTTATCATAACGTCTTTCATCTTCACCACCTTCACCGGTATTGCTTTTACCACCGAGGCGGTTCATGGCAATGGCGAGTGTAGTATGTGCTTCCCATGAAATAGAACCAAAACTCATAGCACCGGTAGCAAAACGTTTGAAAATGTTTTCTGACGGCTCTACTTCATCAATAGAAAGCGAAGGACGGTTGCGTTTAAATTCAAACATGCTTCTCAGCGT
>JANPEU010000241.1:0-7784 GCA_031423175.1 Bacteroidota bacterium | reverse complement strand
GGTTGCTTTTCGACTTCATCTGGGAAAACGATATCTGCCCAGTTATCTTTTTTGTTCGTTGCATTCTGTCTTAGCAATTCAGGCTGCTCCGTCAAATCTGAAGGAAATGAAATTTCTACATTTTCTTTTGAATCCTCTGTTTTTATTATTGTTTCGACAGGAGTAGAAAGTTCATCTTTCAATTTTCCAAAATCAGGCTGCTTTAATTCTTCTTCTGGAAAAATAATTTCTTCAGTTGCTTTTATTTCCTGAGGTTTTTTAAGAATTCGGTTTGTTGGCTGTTCCTCAACAATTGGTGAATAAGGCTTCAACTCGGGAATTTCACTTGAGTACCGCCAGGCCGCACTATTGCCTTGCACCCAAATAAGATCATAGGGCTTCAAACCCATTTGAATTAAATGCTGAAGGGAAAGCGGTCCATGCTCTTTATTATTGCGGAGCAAAAGATAAGTTGCCATAACAAAAAATTTTTGTTTCGGATTAAGAACGAAAAAACAATGCCTGAAAATGTAAAGGGGATGTTATAAAATTTTAAACCAAATTTTTATTTTGCCGGCAACTGACCCAGGATTGAGCTGAAGTGGTCCCGTCAAATACGGGACTCCATTCGCCTTTTAGACTTCTATTAAACGTCAGTTTTACATATTTGGTGGTTGTTTATTGCACTGTTTTTTCATCATAATTTCCAGTTCACACAAGTGGATAAAAACCTTAAAAATCGAATAGAAATTATCAGGTTTTCAACTCCGAAAAATCTATCTTCGTCTGCCTCATTTTCGAGGTCGAATTCAAAGTAAAATCAAGGCTCAGAACCCTGAACGGAGCGTCGCAACAAGAGCTCAATCGGAGTTACAAAAGCCGGTTTCAAAAAAGAACAAAATTATAATGGAAGAGAATCTTATTCCGGATCAGACCAATGACAATAACCGAATTATTCCGGTGAATATTGAGGAGCAGATGAAAACAGCTTACATAGATTATTCAATGTCCGTAATTGTTGGCAGAGCATTGCCCGATGTAAGAGATGGATTGAAACCCGTACATCGGCGAATTTTGTATGCAATGAATGAGTTGGGCATCCGGTATAATAAGCCTTTTAAAAAATCGGCCCGTATTGTAGGGGAAGTTTTAGGTAAGTACCATCCACATGGAGATACCGCAGTTTATGATGCAATGGTGCGGATGGCGCAGGAATGGAATATGCGTTATCCCATGATTGATCACCAAGGGAACTTTGGGAACCAGGATGGCGATGGTCCTGCTGCAATGCGATATACAGAAGCCCGGCTGGAAAGATTAGCTGAGTATTCTTTGGAAGATTTAGATAAAGACACTGTTGACTTTCAACCCAACTTTGATGATTCTGAAAAAGAACCTTCCATTCTTCCTACCCGAATTCCTCAATTACTTGTAAATGGTTCAAGCGGTATTGCAGTGGGTATGGCTACGAATATGATGCCCCACAATCTTTCGGAAGTAATTGATGGTTGTATTGCATACATCAATAATAAAAGTATTACAATAGATGAACTGATGCAAATTATTAAAGCCCCTGATTTTCCAACAGGTGGGATCATCTATGGAATGGAAGGAGTGAAAGCCGGTATGCATCTGGGTCGTGGTCGAGTTGTAGTTCGTGGAAGATTGACGGTGGAAACAAAACCAAGTGGCAGAGAACAAATAATTATTACAGAAGTTCCGTACCAGGTAAATCGTGATGCACTTGTGAACCGCATTGGAGAATTAGTAAATGGAAAAATAATTGAAGGTATTACCCATGTAAACAATGAGTCGAATAATAAAGAAGGAACAAGATTGGTGATTGATTTGAAACGTGATGCAATTGCAAATGTTGTCATCAATCAAATTTTTAAACTTACTGATTTACAAACTTCGTACGGCATCAATAATGTGGCAATAGTAAAAGGAAGACCCCGTACTTTAAATATAAAAGAACTGATTGCTGAGTTTATCGATTTCCGCCATGAGGTAGTGATTCGCCGAGCTCAATATGAATTGCGTGAAGCAGAAAAGAAAGCCCATATTTTGCAAGGATATCTAATAGCACTCGATCACCTGGATGAAGTAATAAGATTGATACGAAATTCGGCCACACCTGATATTGCAAAAGAAAATTTGATCAATGCAGGTTGGGGATTAGATGAAATACAGGCAAAAGCAATTTTAGAAATGCGCTTGCAGCGTCTTACCGGGTTGGAAAGAGATAAGATAAAAGCAGAGTATGACGAATTGATGATACTAATTGCGGGATTAAAAGATTTGTTGAGCGATGAAGTAAAACGATTTGAGTTAATTAAAACAGAATTACTTGAGATAAAAGACAAATTCGGTGACGAACGCAGAACAGAGATTACTTATTTAGATGATGAAGTAAAAATAAAAGACCTGATAAAAGAAGAGGACGTAGTAATTACCATTTCACATCTTGGCTATATAAAAAGGACTTCGGCAAATGAGTATCGATCGCAAAGAAGAGGCGGTCGTGGCGTGATAGGTGGTAAAACACGTGAAGAAGATTATATCGAACATCTTTTTGTAGCATCAACGCATCATACGATGTTATTCTTTACAGAAAAAGGAAGAGTGTATTGGATGAATGTTTATGAAATACCGGAAGGTGAGAAGACCGGCAAAGGTCGAGCTATTCAAAATCTGATGCAACTGCCTCCTGATGATAAAGTAAGAGCTATCATAGATGTTAAAGATTTGAAAGACGAAGAATTTGTAAATAGTCATAATATTGTTCTTTGTACTAAGAAAGGAATTATTAAAAAAACTGCATTAGAAGATTTTAGCAGGCCGCGACAAACGGGTGTAAATGCAATTACCATAAATGAAGGCGATGAATTGATAATTGCAAAACTTACAGATGGTAAGAGTGAAATAATGATGGCAGTGAAAAGTGGAAGAGCCATTCGGTTTAATGAACAAAAAGTACGGGCAACAGGTCGTGGTGCAATAGGTGTAGCAGGTATAGAAGCCGATGAACCAGGGGATGAGGTGGTTGGTATGATTTGTGTAAATCCAGAAGACCAGGCAACAAGAACAGTATTAGTAGTAAGTGAAAAAGGTTATGGTAAAAAAACAGCAATAGAGGAATACAGAATGACGAATAGGGGAGGCAAAGGTGTAAAGACAATAAATGTAACAGAAAAGACCGGGCCTGTTGTTGGCATACTTGATGTATCTGCCAATGAAGATTTAATGATAACTTGTATCAGCGGTGTTACGATTCGTATGCCGGTAACTGGCATTAGTGAACAGGGAAGAGCAACCCAGGGAGTGAAACTGATAAAATTGGATGATGGAGATGAGATAGCAGCTATTACAAACTTAGATGATGGAATAGTTGAAGAAAATG
The DNA here is from genome assembly GCA_031423175.1 of Bacteroidota bacterium. Classification (GTDB taxonomy): domain Bacteria; phylum Bacteroidota; class Bacteroidia; order Chitinophagales; family Chitinophagaceae; genus VBAR01. The sequence continues at coordinate 4,402 of JANPEU010000241.1, read as the reverse complement.
GAATAACTGATGAAAATGTTAATGGTGGCGAAATACCCGATCAAAATAATAATGGTGGTGAAGCAACTGAAAACACAAATGAAGCATCAACAGAAACAGAATAATTTTATCTACTAAAAAAATAAAAAATGCGTAAACTTTTAATTGCAGCAGTACTTAGTTTGATAAGTATGGGTTTATATGCTCAGGAAATTGAAACAATCAGAAACGAGTGGCTGATTGGTCAAAACAAGAAGGCAAAAGAAGATATCGATAAAGCAATGACAAATGCAAAATTCAGTGCAAAAGCAGAAGCGTGGCTTTTAAAATCTTCTATATATACCAATCTTTCGGCCGATAAAGAAATGGCATCACAATCAGCAGCCTTATTACAGGAAGCTGTTACTTGTTTTAATACCTACAAACAAAAAGAACCTGATTTCAAATTATTAAAGGCTGAGAGCTCTTATTACTCAGGCACTCCCGGAATTATTTACAGTTCTTATTTCAACAGCGGCATTGCTTTATTCAATACGAAAGATTGGGCTAATGCCTTTACAAAATTTGAATTAGCTGTAGGTATGTCCGATTTTTTAATTGCAACAAAATTGATAAATTATCCGATTGACACAAATGCTGTATTATTAGCCGGTGCCAGTGCTCAAAATTCAGAAAATGCCGATAAAGCTGCATTTTATTATTCAAAACTTGCAGATATAAAACTAACCGGCTCAGAAAATGAATTTATTTATCCTTTCTTAGTTGAATATTTTTTTAAAAAAGGAGATAACGAAAAGAAAGAAAAATATATTACTATCGGTAAAGAATTGTTTCCCAAAAATACATATTGGTGCAATGTATCATTAATAGAAGCAGGCGATGACGTTCAGAAAATATTTGCTGCTTATGAAAAAATGATTGTGAACAATTGCGCAACTCATGAAACCTATTATGATTATGCCCGGGAAATGTACAACTATGTATATTTTGGAAAAACAAGACCTGCAGATTCTTTAGCACGGGATGCACGGCTAAAAGAAGTTTTAAAAAAATCATTGGAATTAAAATCGAGTCACGAAGCAAATTTTTTGGAATGCAGAATTATATACTTTTCAATCAATGATTTGGTGGATAAATACAACGCCATTAAAGGTTCAAAACCTGAAGATGTAAAGAAACGGAATGAATTAACCGCTAAGTTGAATGCAAAATATGAGGAGATGATTCCTTATGCAAATGCAACTTTTGAATACTATGATACAAAAAGCAGCCTTAAAGGAGGCGAAAAAGGAACTTATAAAGTTGTTACAAATATGATTGTTGAATACTGGACAAATAAAAATGATAAGGGTAAAATGAAAATTTACGAAGACAAGCTAAAAGCAATTGAATAATAAAAAGAAACCCGACTGAAAAGCCGGGTTTCTTTTTATTAGGTTATTTAGATTTAAGATTTTTTATTTCTAAAATAAAAATTGAAAAATTGTTGTTAGAAGAACCACCGTTCCCCCTGCTAAATTTTTCAACTCAGCAGGAGGGTTTTGGATTTCATTTCTTTTCAAGGATCATTGGACGGCGGTTTCAGGAAAGGACGGTTTCCTTTTGGATTTTGGATTTTTCTAGAATTTTCAATCGGACCAGGCTTTGGTTTGGTTTTTCTTTGGACTTGGATTTTAAGATTTGGTTTTTCTGGATAATCGAATTTTAAAGAGCGGTTTTCGTAGGTATTAATTTTTTCTAAGGACTAACAGGACTTTGGTTTTTCTTTGGATTGCAATCAAAACTTTTTTATTGTGTTGATTGCTGGTACAAATATAGATTTGACCATCTCTTAACACAAGAGCAATAAAACCCATTCTAAAACTTTCGGGAATTACAGAGCGGCTCGTAGAATTACGTATAAAATTTAGAAGGAATTATTTACCCAATGCAAGTATTACATCATATTTGGTAATTATATGCAGGTTGCCGCCATCATCTTTTGAAATTACTGCACCATTTTCTTTATTTATTAATGTGCCTAATCTTTCAACAGGCGTTTCAAAATCCACCATTGGATAAACTGGCTCAATTACCGTTTCAACCTTTGCATTCTTTATTTCCGGGCTATTAAATATTTTTTGAAACAACCCACTTTCACTTATTGCGCCTACTATTTCATTTTCTCCATTCATAACAGGAATATGTTCGATATCAAATTTTTTCATCAACTCTACTGCTTCTGATACAGTTTGAGATAAAGAAACAGTAATCAGGTTTTTTTGTCCCCTGGCACTTATGATGTCTTTAAAAGTTTTTACTTCAATAAATCCCCGTTCAATCATCCATTGATCGTTATATATTTTACCCACATACCTGCTGCCATGGTCATGAAAAATACAAACAACCAGATCTTCTTTTTTTAATTTATTTTTCAACTGCATCAAGCCAGCTATACAACTTCCAGCACTGTATCCACAAAATAATCCCTCTTCTTTTGCCAGCTTTCTTGCCATTACTGCGCCATCTTTATCTGTTACCTGTTCAAAATAATCTATCACACTCATATCATAATTCAGCGGTACAAAATCTTCACCAAATCCTTCGCTGATGTAAGGATGAACTTCCTTCATATCGATTTCGCCGGTACGAAAATATTTTGTAAGTAAAGATCCATATACATCAATTGCCCAAACCTGAATGTTTGGGTTTTGTTCTTTCAAATATTTTGCAGCACCAACAATTGTTCCTCCTGTACCAGCAGTACAAACAAGATGTGTAATTTTCCCATCGGTCTGCTTCCAAATTTCTGGTCCCGTACTTTCATAATGTGCTAATCTGTTTGCAAGATTATCATACTGATTCATATGATAGGAATTCGGAATTTCAGTTGCTAATCTTTTTGCAACACTATAATAACTCTTTGGATCTTCTGGAAGCACATTCGTAGGACAAACGATTACTTCAGCGCCTACCGCTTTTAATATATCAGCTTTTTCTTTTGATTGTTTATCGGTAGTAACAAAAATACATTTGTATCCTTTTACAACAGCAGCTAAGGCAAGCCCCATACCTGTATTACCGGAAGTGCCTTCTATAATTGTACCGCCCGGTTTCAGTTTGCCTTCTTGCTCTGCCACTTCAACCATCTTTAGCGCCATACGGTCTTTAATGGAATTACCCGGATTAAAGTAATCGACCTTTGCAAGTACAGTACAAGGCAAATCTTTAGTGATTTTATTAAGACGAATCATTGGCGTATTGCCAATCGTTTCAAGAATGTTATTTTTAATATCCATAGCGAAATTTATTCGCTGCGAAGGTAAGATTTTTATTGGGCAGATGTGGTTCCGATACTTCGGGTCTCTTTTCAAGTCATGGTGTATCTATTGAGATAGCATTCAATTCAGTTAATCTTTTTATTGATGAGTCATTCTCTTATCCTGTCTGAATTGTTTTCTTTTATTTGCAAGTATCCGATCGAGTAATGCCAATCCAATCACAATATTTATCATCATAAATACATTTATCCAGGTATTACTGAAAAACTGGCTGAAATCAACTTTAGGTAAATCAACTTTATATTTCGATTCTTCACTACTACTCCAATCCATTTGCCCAAAACCATATACCAGAAAACCAACAATCATCACAATAAAAAAAATCCCAATACCCCATATAATCCGGTTATTGATGTATTTTTTTGCAGCTGGTGATATCTGATATTTTGCAATGGTATCCATTACGTTTTTTGTAAATCGTAAAGAAGGTTGCTCAAGTTCAGTCGATTTTAGTAACTGATTTGTTTGTAACAATTCATGGTATTTGTTTTTCCATTCCAGGTTACTATCCAGCAATCTTTCTATGGAAGATTTTTCATCTATTGATGCAATGCCATCAATATAATTCCATAATTGCTGCTCCATATCCGGTTGCTGTTTCATATCAAATAGGTTTAATAAATATCTTTAACTTCTTCAAGGAAGTAACGTTCCATTTTTTCTTTCAATCTTGTTCTTGCTCTGTGTAGCCGTACTTTAACTGTGTTTGACTCTTGTCCCAGAATTTTACCAATTTCCTGCAAGTTTTGTTCATGTTGGTAAAACAAAGTTATTACTTCCGCATCATCTGCACTCAGCATATTGATTGCCTGATGAACCATTTCTTTTTTCGATTTCTGTTCAATAAGATTGGCTCTGAATCCGGAATCAACACTATCGGCTACTTCAAATACTTTTTCATTGTCCAGTGATTGTATCTCTAACTTTTTCTTTCTTAAAAAACTTATACTAGTGGTATTTGCTATTGTATAAAGCCAGGTGCTGAATTTTGAATCGCCCCTGAAATCTTTTAAAGAACGGTATGCTTTTATAAATACATCCTGTGCTACTTCTTCAGCATCCTCTCTACTTTTTATAATACGCAACACAAGTGTAAATACATA
>JANPEU010000240.1:0-2468 GCA_031423175.1 Bacteroidota bacterium | reverse complement strand
CCTGTTTTATACTTTCTAGTAGCAGCGTTCTCATTTCACTCATAGGCCCTGAAAATTGCTGGTTAGCACGGCTAACAATATTTGGTAATCCAATTCTTTCAGCAAGCAATACCAGCCTTTCATAAGCCTGCAGTTGCAGTGGTCTGGTTTCAGAAGAAGTTTCTGATTTTACAGGATTACTTTTATTGTCATTTGAATTAGCAACAAAAACGGCATAAAAAGAAGCAAGTATAGCAATGATAGAGGCAATTAATCCAATTGTTCCGGTATCCATAGTATTTGGGTTTTGGACAAAAATACGGGAATTGGTAATTAGGAACCTTGCCTGTTGCAGGTAAGGTTTGTAATTTGTTATTGAAATTTGAATGTTTGATTTAAGAATTGGATTTTCTAATAGTGCGTCACCCGATAGCTATCGGGTTTGAAATTTCGAACTATCAGAGTCTTATCATTCTGAATCAACCAACGGCGGAGAGGAATCTCAAACGGTAATACAATTGTATGAGATTCCTCGCAGAGCCTCGGAATTGACAGGACACTAAGGTTTTGTTTAGTCTTTATTTATTCGATAGTTAAAATATTTTCAATTTTCATTACTCTCCGTGTAAGTATTGCTTTTCGAGCAAGTAATGAACTCACTTATTATCGGAGTCTTGTCATGCTGAGGCACGAAGCATCTCAGAGTTTTAGAACATTGAAAGCCTATTGAATTAAAATACATTCCCTTTTCAATTTCTCTGAGATTCCTTTCCGCCGAGAGGCGGATCGAAATGACAAGACTCAGATAGATTGATAATATTAAAATAAATTTCACACCCGATAGCTATCGGGTGTGACACTGCCAATTTTCAACAATTAAATATTTTCTCAGGCAATCAGAGTGTTTTCATCTTCCAACTTCAAAACTGCAATTTTTTTTCCTCTTGTCGAAACTTAAACATTTCACTTAAAAAAAAATGAGTTGTATTTTTGCAGAATGGAAACAGCAACAATAAGTCCGGTGAGTTTTACCGAAAGTGCATTAAAGGAAATTGGTAAATTAATGGTAGCGGATGGATTTGATTCAACAATGAATCTTCGTGTAGGCGTAAAAGGAGGTGGTTGTTCGGGTATGACTTACCTATTGGGTTTTGATCATAAACAGGATAATGATCAGGAATTTGAAGTAAATAATATTAAATGTATAATGACTAAAGCCCATGAATTGTATTTGTTGGGTATGGAAATAGATTGGCAGGATGGATTGAACAATCGGGGATTTACATTTAAAAATCCCAATGCAAGCAGTACTTGTGGATGCGGAACGTCTTTTGCAGTTTAATTTTTTTTTAAAAGCTGTATAAAAAATCCCTCCGTAAACCAGATTGCGGAGGGATTTTAAATTTTATGGAATTAAAAATTCTAATTCGTTTTTACAACTTGCAACTTAACATTCTTCGACTTATCTGTGTAGCCCATCTCTACAATATAAATTCCTACGGCATTTCTACTCATATCCACATCAATTAATTTCAATGCATCGCCGTTATAATTTTTTGTCCAGACTTTCTGCCCGGTTGTATTATAAATGTTCACATAGCGTAATGTAGTAGGTGTTTGTAAATGCCATATCTGAAATTGATTTGTAAAAGGGCTTGGAAATAATTGTATGCCATCTGCTTTTAATGCAGCAGGTAAAATTCTTGTTTTAATATTTACATTATCAATAAACACGTTATTGCCGAAATTATTTCTGTTTCTGAAAACAATTTGTATCGGTCCGTTGGGAGCAAAAGAAGATAAATCAAATTTTTCTGTTCTCCATTGACTTGCATTGGTTGGAAAAAATTCAGTGGGTTGTGCATTCACGGGGTCATTGATTGTTTGTAATGCTACGCCCCATTTTTTATAAATTGATGTAAAGGTTGCTCCGCAGTTTGTTGTTATTAAAACTTCAACAGTATCCATCGGTAATATTGTATTGTTGGGGGCAATTCTGGTAACTGCCGCAATATCAAAACTCATGCTGATTGAATCAACCCCGCTAAAAGTTATTTCTGGTGTATGCAAATAATCAAGTTGACCGGGTGCATTGTAACGGTAATTATTCATCAATGCAGAGCCTGAATTGTTATTTCCTGTAACATCTCTTTTCCACGTGATGCCTGCATCCGGATTAAAAACACCCCAGTTGTCAGGAGGGAAAGTTGTATTGCTGAAATTTTCTGTTAACCCGGAAGCTGAAGTTCCTAATACAGCAAATGATCTTATCAATGTATCATTACTTATTACCTGATCACCTATACCACTTAATGAAACAGGATTAAATGTAAATGCAGTAATTGTATGTGTGCCGGGTGATAGGGGCGTTGAAGCATCAGCGAGATTAACTGATACGGTTCCATTGGTAGGAATATTTTGCCCGGTAAAATTCGAAGTTAAATATGCACCGCTATTTATTCGATATGAAACACTAAAGGCTGTTACAT
>JANPEU010000239.1:0-32633 GCA_031423175.1 Bacteroidota bacterium | reverse complement strand
GAAAGATCCTGCACATGAAATTTACCGCGATACAAATTCTTTTGGAAACAAAACAACCATACTTGGAATCAGCAGCGACCGGTTTTCTTTTTTTCATCAACTGATAATTGCAAGAAAAATTACCAATAAACTTTCTGTACAGGTAGCACCCAGTATTTCTCACCAGAATGTAGTTAATGGTTATTTTGTAACATTAGATAGTACAAAGCTGAAAGTAAAACCTACAATGAAACACAATCATATAGCAATAGCAACATCTGTACGATATAAATTAACAGAGGTTATGGCATTGACTCTGAATTACGATCAACCACTTACCAAGCATGTTGCCAACAATCCTAATCCAAGTCTTTCATTTGGTATGGAGATTAATACCAGCAGTCACGCATTTCAATTATTCTTTACTAACTACTATTATATAAGCCCTCAAACAAACAATTTGTACAATAACAATTCTCCATTTGATTATACAGATGCAGCAAACAATAAAATTAATGGTGGTAAATATCTGATTGGATTTAATATTACACGTTTGTGGAATTATTAATACCAAAAAAAAATGTTGATCAATTAGCGAATCCTTAAAAAAGTCCCGGTATCAGTTATCGAGATTTTTTTATTTATTGACTAAATTTGAATTTTAATAACCCGCCATACATGAAACGCTATTACTTCATTTACTTATTAGCTACTTTATTCTATTTTTCCTGTACAAATGGTACCCGGCAAAAAACGATTATAAATAAATCTGAAATAAATGAGGATATAAAACTTAAACCTTCATCAGGTTTTTCAGATACTGTAAAAATAAATTCTCCTGTTGCTGTATTTTTCAAACCTGACTCATTGCAATTTGAAAAAATTAAAGCAATAACTGATTCAGCGATTTTTGAAAGTATGGAACATGATTGTTTTTACCAGATGCGTTATGCGGGAATTGCTATAAAAAGATTATACCCTAAACTAACTATACTCGAAATTAAAAAAGTACGGTACCTGCTCTTTGAATATGATAAGAAAGGGCACATATATATTGATCTGGATAAAAAAGATCCTTGCGGTATTTTTATTTTCGATGGGCATAAAGCTCCACTCTTTGTGGACATGACCAATCTAGAAAGTGAGCTTGGATTTTATTTTGATAATTGAACCATTTTCATACAATAACACCATAATAAAAATTCATTTAAATCAATAGCCGATCTGATAAAAATCAGGTAACTTCAATGCAGTGATCAATTAAGGGTATTTAAATGCAGGTTATTTTTATACCCTGATCAGTTCTTAAAAAAATAAAATATTTTAAAAAACTGATGCAACGAAAATCGGTTTAAGTAGTCTTTTAAATATAAAATATAAAAAAAATGAAACCCCTTTTAATCATCCTTGCTCTTGTGACTGTATTCATGGGAACCAGTTTTACATTAAAATCTTTAGTGGATAAAAAACCCTGGCCCGTTCCTGATAATTATAAAACCATGAAAAATCCGGTGATTTCCAATGCTGAATCAATTGCTGAAGGAAAAACATTATATGGAACACACTGCAAATCCTGTCATGGTACAAAAGGATTAGGTGATGGCCCCAAAGCCGCTAACTTAAAAACAGAAGCTGGTGATTTTTCAAAAGCAGATTTCCAGGCACAAACTGATGGTGCAATGTTTTATAAAACATCTGAAGGCCGCGATGATATGCCAAATTTTAAAAAGAAATTACCCGATGCAGATGAAAGATGGAGTATCGTAAATTATATGAGAACTTTTAAGAAGTGATATATCTTAAAAGTGTGGTTTAAACCCGGTTGAAATTTTCAACCGGGTTTTTTTATAGAAAAAACGAACTGATAATAATCATAAAGCCCAATGATAAATGTAATACTTAAGTATTTACCCCCTTTATAGCTTTCCGCTTTATTTAAATTAATTATCAACTGAACAAAATGAAAGAACAACAAAAATCCAGGCGTAGTTTTTTTCTTAAATCAGCTGGTATTGCAGCAGCTGCAGCATTAACAGGTTGGTTTGGCTTTTCACAAAAGAAAAAAAAGGAAACAGTAAAAATGCTGACCCAGGACGGACGACTTGTTGAAATTGACAAAGAACTTATCAGCAGAACCAATAAAAAAATTGGGAAAGAAGAAATTCATACCTGGGTAAAAAACAAAACCACATCCAATAAAATCAACTGATAATTATGTGTAACTGTTCAAGCGAAAACAAATGTCATTCCCGAAAAGAATTTCTGTTAACCGGCTTACTTGCTGGTTTAGCAGCGGGTTGTTCTCCAGATAAAAACCCCTTTGCTCCCGGGCAAGATCAGGACGTAGTAGCTTCTGGCGAAAAAGTAAAATTGCTATCAGTAGATGGAGAAATAATTGAAGTAGATAAAGCCTTTCTTAAACCTGTACCTGAATTACCACAACTCAGCAATAGTGAACAACGAAAAGGAATTGCAGGAAAAAGTTTTGCTATGGTAATTGATTTATCCCGTTGCAAAAATTTAAAAAAATGTCAACAGGCATGTAATCATATGCACCAAATTCATCCAGATCAAAACTGGATAAAAATATATCCAATGAAGGATGCGGAGCATACAGCCTCTTACTGGCAACCTACTACCTGTATGCATTGTGATGAACCACCTTGTGTAAAAGTTTGTCCGGTTGATGCAACATTCAAACGAGAGGATGGAATTGTTTCCATTGATAGTAACCGCTGTATCGGATGTCGTTTTTGTATGGCAGCCTGCCCCTATTCTACCCGTGTATTTAATTGGGAAAAACCTGATTTGCCTGAAGAAATTGAGAAGATGCCATACTCATGCGAAACAAGCATGCCGCAGAAAAAAGGAACAGTTGGTAAATGTGACTTCTGCCCTGATATGGTACGCAAAGGCGAGTTGCCACATTGTGTATCTGCATGTCCGAACGGTGTTTTCTTTTTTGGAGATATGAATGAAGATTCAGTAACAAACGGAGCAGAAACTTTCCGGTTTAGTGATTTGATAAAAGACAAATCAGGCTACAGGCTGATGGAAGATTTGGGTACTAAACCAAGAGTGTATTATCTGCCACCGGTTAACCGCAATTTTAAATTTGAAGATGGATTAAATAAAGAAGAACCTGCTGAAAAAAAATCTTAAACTAACAACGTGGAAAAAACACAAAACTTCTCCCGGGAAAAAATTATCAATGACCTGCTGCCGCAAAAATTTGGACGCAGAGGAATGATCTGGACCGCTACCTTGATTGTCATCTGTTCTATCGGTGCTTTCGCTTATTTTCAACAATTAAGAAAAGGATTGGTTGTTACCAATATGGGTGATTATGTTTCGTGGGGAATTTATATTTCAAATTTTGTTTTTTTTGTTGCTATCAGCCTGGTAGGATCACTTATCACTGCTATTTTCCGGCTGGCAAATGTTCCCTGGCGTACACCGCTTACACGTATTTCCGAAATCATAGCTGTATCAGCTATCACATTTGCATCTTTAATCATTATAGTGGATATGGGGCGGCCTGAACGTCTTGTAAATTTGTTTACACATGGTCGTCTTCAATCACCAATTATGTGGGATGTAATTGTAATAGGTACTTACTTCTGTCTCAGTCTTTTTTTACTTTATATAACAATGTTGCCTGATTTAAAAACCCTGATAGCGGCAAAAGAAAAGTTGGGTAAACCTTTTTCAAAACTCTATCGCTGGCTTGCCTCATTCTGGAAAGGAACTGTAGCACAGGAAAAAATTCGGAACAGAGCTATTACTATTATTTGTGTTGTGATAATCCCTGTAGCATTTTGCATCCATACAGTAACCTCCTGGTTATTTGCAACTACTTACCGACCCGGATGGGATAGTACAAACTTCGGAGCTTATTTTGTTTCAGGTGCATTTTTAGTAGGTGCCGGCGGCGTAGTTGTAGCCATGTATATTTTTCGCAGAGTGTATAAACTTGAGAACTATATTACCGATATGCATTTCGATAAAATGGGGAAAATCCTGGTGATGCTATCATTATTGTACTTGTATTTTAATATAAATGAATACCTGGTTCCCGCTTTTAAAATGAAAAAATCTGAGGAAGAACATTTAACCCAATTATTTGCAGGCGAATTTGCTCCTCTATTCTGGTTTGCAATTTTCGTAGGTATGATAATCCCAATTTTGATCGTCATTTTTCCTAAAGGAAGAAAACCAAAACCCATGTTTGTTGCAGGTGTAATGGTGGTAGTAGGTGCATGGTTTAAACGTTATCTGATTGTTACGCCTACAATGCTTCATCCCTTTTTACCAAAATTTGATGCGCCTCTCCGTTACAGCCATTACTTTCCCAGTTGGGAAGAATGGGCTATTGCACTAGGTTCACTTTCGGGTGCATTATTAATTATAACTTTTTTTGTAAGAGTGTTCCCCATCATTTCAATTTATAAAACAATAGAACAAAATGAGGAAGAAAACGCTAACTAATCAATTCATACTGTTGGTATGTTTTATTTTAACAGGAACTGAAATGCAGGCACAGGATTCCATTGTCAGAGAATCAGTATTGAATATGAAATATTATTCAGTAAATAATAAAATCCCCTACCTCATTATTAAAACACAATACAAACTGGGCAAAAAATACACCCCCGTAAAAAATATCCCTGTTCAGGTTTATATTGACAGCGATTCCAGCGAAGCAAATTTATTAGGTAAAGCAATTACAGCTGATAATGGTGAAGCAAAACTGATCATCCCTGCATCCGTAAAAGCAATATGGGATGCATCATCACTTCATAACTTTATTGCTTCGTCAACTGCTACAAAAGAATTTGATCAGACGAAAACAGAATTATCTGTTACCAAATCAAAAATAGAAATTGACACTTCTTCTTATGGTGAAACAAGATCGATAACCGTAAAGGTTACCGAATTGAAAAACGGAGTATGGGCGCCAGCAAAAGATGTTGAATTAAAAATAGGTATCAGCCGGCTTAACAGTTTACTGCCCGCAGGCGATGAAGAAACCTATACTACCGATTCCAGTGGCCAGACTATTGCAGAATTTAAAAAAGACAGTATACCAGGAGATATAAAGGGAAATATAATCTTAGTGACCAAAGTCGAAGACAATGAATTTTATGGAAATCTTTCTATGGAAAAGGTGGTACCATGGGGTGTATATAAAACATCGGAAAACAATTTTAATAAAAGAACATTATGGGGCACCAGAGATAAAACTCCCGTATGGCTACTTATTATGGCCTATTCAATTGCCGGGGGTGTATGGAGTGTCCTTATTTATCTCATCTTTCAATTGCTAAAAATTAAAAAACTGGGCAAGGCTACTATTTAGATATATACTTTTTCAAATTTTATTCAAATTAAATAAGTCAATCTTTCTATTGAATAGGATTTTTTTATTTTTTTTATCAAAATATGCTTTAAATCAATCTATTTCTGTGGATTATTACAGTCATTATAAATTGTAAAAATCCGGAAACCTGGATAGTCATTAAGCCAATATTAAAAAACCGGCAATTAATTGTATTGCCGGTTTTGTCTATCGTCAAACTTTCAATCTTTGCTTATTCATGAACACACATTACGGGTATATGCGATTGAAAAACCAATTGTCTTGAACTACTCGGTTTAAAAATTCCTTCCAGCAGTTTATGTTTTTTAGGAATCGTAATTACCAAATCAAGGTTATTGCTTTCAGCAAATTGATTGATTCCATCTTCAACATCTGCATTATTGATAAAATGATAATTTGGTTTTAAATCTTCCAGCAAGTTGTGAATCAGAAAAGATTGTTCAGGCGTTTCCGGTTTAAAATTTTTATTGTTATAGTCAACATTTAAAACATGCAACTCAGCATTAAACTCGGCAACCATTTGCTTAATAAACTGAACAGGTGTTGTCTCAACTACTTGTTTGAAATCACAGGCAAAACCAATTTTCTTAATTCCTTTTCCATACTCTTTACCTGGTGGTACACATATTACAGGAAAAGTAAGATGCCGTATGGCAGAAAGTGTGGTGCTTCCAAAAACTATTTTCTCTAATCCTGTTTTTCCTTTTGCACCCATTACTACAGCAAAGGGCTGAATTTGTTTGCACAATTCTTCCAACTCGTCTTTTGTATTACCCATCCTTGCTTCAGCATATACTTTTATTTTTCCAGATGTTACATGGATTAGCTTTTCTTTCAATTCTTCCAGATGAGTTTCACTTTCCTTTTTTAAATCATCTACGGATAATAGCAAAATTGTAGCCTCCGAATAAGTTACTGGAATATTATAAACATTCAGCAATAGGATGCTTGCATCAATGGCGATGGCCATATCAGCAGCAAAATTTACAGCATTCAGTGATACAGGAGAAAAATCGGTGGGGACAATTATAGTTTTCATGATTTATTGTTTATTACTGTAAAGTTAAAATGTTAGCTAATCGCTTTGTGGTGACCTAAGTTAACTCAATATCTGATTCTTGTTTCAAAAAAATGAAAATCCCGGTTTTCCTGGCATATTTTCTTTGAATTATTTTCACATGAGTTTACTCTTTCCAAACAAAAATCAACTACCCATCTGATGACAAACAGTTTTTATGCCTTTTTGCTAAAATAACTTTATACATCTTTAATAATTCAGGTTTATCATTTTAAAACAAACAAAATGAAAAAGATTCTTGCCGCATTTGACGGGCTTAAATATTCAAACAATACAAAAGATTATGCTATCAACCTGGCAAAACTATCTCATGCACATCTGGTCGGTTCATTTTTAGATGACCCCACTTATACGAGTTATAAAATTTATGATTTAATTGTTGAAGAAGGAGCTACAGAAGCCCGACTAAAACAATTTGAATTAAACGATAAAGAAACCCGCCAGGCTTCGTCCGAAAACTTTGAAAAAGCATGCCAACTGGCAGGATTGGAATATACGGTACATCATGACCGTAACATCGCCATCCGGGAATTGAAACATGAAAGTATTTACGCGGACCTGATGGTGATTGACGAAAAAGAAACCTTAACACATTATACAGAAAAATTGCCAACACGTTTTATTCGTGATTTATTAATTGACGTACAATGCCCGGTGTTATTAGTACCTGGCAAATTTAAACCAATTACTAAAATTATTTTGCTGTATGATGGTGAACCATCATCCGTACATGCCATAAAAATGTTCAGCTACCTGTTACCACAGCTAAAACATTTAGATACAGAAGTCATATCTGCAAACCCGGTAAATAAAGCACTTCACTTACCAGATAATAAGCTAATGAAAGAGTTTATGAAAAGACATTATCCGAAAGCTACTTATACTATTTTAAAAGGCATTGCCGAAGAAGAAATTATTAAACACCTGAAGCAGCAAAAAGAAAATGCTTTAGTCGTATTAGGTGCATACAGGCGTAGTACAATGAGCCGCTGGTTCCGTGAAAGTATGGCAGACATTCTGATGAAGGAAACTAAATTACCCTTATTCGTTGCTCATAATAAATAATTTTTAAGTATGACAAGGAAGAAACTGGAAGAATTATTAGATTCCGAAAATGTACAGTTACAAAAACTAAATGAGATTGTTCAAAAAGCAATTGATGAAGAAAAAATTATTTCGGATAAGCTCATCGAATTTGAAGAAACGAATCCCTCGCTCAGCAGCAGGATAGCTGATTCGATTTCCAGCTTTGGTGGAAGTTGGAAATTTATTTTGTCATTTGTAATTTTCATGATTACCTGGATGCTTATCAATTTATACTTATTAAGCAAACCATATGATCCGTTCCCTTTTATCTTACTCAATCTGATTCTTTCCGCTATTGCCGCAATTCAGGCACCTGTAATTATGATGAGCCAAAACCGCAAGGAAGAAAAGGATCGGAAACGAGCTGTTAATGATTATCTGATAAACTTAAAATCGGAGATAGAAATTCGTAATCTGCATCATAAATTAGATCTGCTGATGACGGAGCAAATGAAAACGTTATTTGAAATTCAGAAAGTACTAATGGAGCTGATGGAGGATATAAAATCTGTTATAAAAAAATAAGATGCTGGCGTTTAAAGATTAATTTTAAACATTGGATTCACTAACTCACATTGCACTAGGTGCCTGCATCGGTGAAGCTTTACTGAGAAAACCTCTTGGTAAAACCGCAATGCTATGGGGCGTACTGGCACAGTCAATACCTGATATTGATTTCGTTGCAGCATTTTGGCTCAACACATCAGAAAATTTACTTGCGCATCGCGGATTTACACATTCATTTTTATTTGCACTTATAATTGTCCCTGCATTTGCCTTAGCAGCTGATCATTGGCACCGGCCTCATAATATTCGTTTTTCAAAATTTATTTTATTCTTTGCCACACAGGTTTTCATTCATATAATTCTTGATGCTTTTAATAATTATGGTGTTGGCTGGTTTGAGCCATTCAGCCACCAGCGTATTTCTTTTAATATATTATTTGTTGCTGATCCCTTCTTTTCGTTTGGTTTAGGTGTTGCGGCTGTTGCATTGATAATTTTAAAGCGATTGGATAAGCGGCGGAAATTATGGATGAATTTCGGATTAATATTACCTGTATTCTATCTCTGCTACTCGTTATTCAATAAAACATTAATTGAAAAAGATGTCAGGAAAGCATTTAGCATTCAAAAAATATCCTACCAGGATTATTTTACTACCCCTACTCCATTTAATAACTGGCTTTGGTATGTGGTGGCTAAAGATGATTCAGGATACAATGTCGGATTTCGTTCTGTATTCGATAAAAAATCAACTATTGACTTTACTTATTTTCCCCGTAATGATTCATTTTTACAATCGGTGCATGATCATAAAGATATTCATGACTTGTTGCAGTTTGCCCGTGGATTTTATACAGTGGAAAAATGGAACGATACACTTGTATTTAATGACCTTCGTTTTGGACAAATAACAGGATGGCAAAATCCAAAAGGGAAATTTGCATTTCATTATTTTCTCCAGCATCCTGATAATAATAAAATGGTAGTGCAGCGGGGAAGGTTTGAAGGATGGAACCGCCAAACAGTAAAATCATTAATTAAAAGAATTAAAGGAAATTAACTCTCATTTAGTTTCTGCATTTTCTATCCACTTTTTTTAAAATAAAAGGTGATTAAATAAAGAAACGTACGGAGAAACTGGTATGAAAACCAGCGGGCAAACTGGTTAAAAATATTTTTTGACCGTGTATGATTTTCCTGTGTTATATGGATACAATCATTTTGAATAATATCTCCAAGTGTTTTTTCAGTTTGAATTGCAAAAGATCGTTTTTTTACATCCAGGTTGAGTTCAACACTTGCATAAGCACTTAAATTATTCAGGTTATACGATCCTACTGTTATCCATTCAGAATCGCAAGCCGCTATTTTTGCATGTAATACATTTTCCTGGTATTCATATAGCTCAATATTATTGCGCAGCAGCCAGTCATACATCCAGCGTTCTGCATACTTGGCAAGCAGTATATCTGATTGTCCGGCAGTAATTATTTTTATTTTTACTCCCCGCTTCGAAGCATCACTTATTAATCGCCGGATTGTTTTGCCTGGTAAAAAGTAACTGCAGCAAATTGTTATATGAGAATGTGCATTACGCAGCATTTCAATATACGATTTTGAAACCTGATTTTTACGCCGCACCCAATCTTCCCGTCGCATACGCACAAGAGATGCTTCTTCCGGCTTAATCGCATAAACCATTTCTTTTTCTTCACAGGGTGTTATTTTCATATGTATAGAAAACCCGTACCATGTTTTCCAACATAACACGCATAGTTCACGGGCAATTTCACCTTCGGCATACAATGCAAAATCAAGCCAGGCAAGCTGACCAGACATATCATTATACCGGTCGCTGATATTAACTCCGCCTACTAAAGCGAATCTTGTATCTGCAACTGTTATTTTATGATGCAACCGCCTGCCGAGATAAAAGCGTTTGCTTTTAAAAAGCGGTTCAAACATTTTAAAATTAATCCCTGCATTTCTCAAATCATTAATAAAACTTTGCGACATTACCTGTGATGCATAGCCATCTGCAAGAAAATAAACCTTTACATTTCTTTTTACAGCTGCCTTCAACGCATCCGCCACCAAGGTTCCGGTTACATCATCGTCGAAAATATAAGTTTGCAGGTGAATGCTTTCAGTTGCAGTATTAATCAGCTGAAGCAGTAAGTCAAAATATTGCTTACCACCGCGAATCAACTGAACTTTGTTTTGTGCTGTATATTCCGTTGCAGCTTTTGGATTGCCAAGCGACATTTATAAAATTAAACTATTTAATCCGCTCTTTCAATGCAATGATATTTTTCATTCATTCCTTTGTTCAATACTTATGGATTAATTAAGATTGGTGCCCGGGCCTTTAAGTTTATTTCAAACTCTGCCAATTGAGATAATCTGTCATCAATTTGTTTTTCATTTACTTCTGCTTCATGAAAAAAGGTGGCAGCCTTTTCCATAGCTAATGCTTTTGCAAAGGCTGCTGCTGTACCATACATACTTATTTTATAATGATTAATTGCCTGAACACAGGCAAGCAGGCAGGCATCTTTCACTTCTGCATCTGCACAAATACCTAATTTTTCTTCTGTCTCTTCTATAAAAGCTTGCATTACTCTATTGACTAAAAAAACAGATAAAATTTTTTCTTCATCGATAAACTGTTCCATTTTTTCTATATGCCGCTCTACATAACCCTGGTAGCGAAGTAAAGCTTCCTTTAACTTTAAGGAACTGGATTTGAATATCCATTCACGCAGAATGTTTTTCAACTGTACTTCGGCACTGCTGAATTTAGCTGCATCATAATCGAGCAGGTTGTGCAATGTTCCAATTGCCTGATTGGTATTTTCTTTCATAATTCATCGATTTTAGTGAATTGAAGTTAAATTCATAAATCGTATTAATTACTGATTAACGTCACAAAAAAATCTGACAGTACTCATTGGAAATTGAAATAATATGATTTCATTTTGATTCGGTTTCTAAATCAGGTTGACAGATTTTTATTTGAAAACTAAATTATATGGCAACGAAAAAAAACCCCGATAAACCATCTGAAATTCCATATCCAGAGAAACGTCCTGAACTAGAACCAGATCAATTTCCGGAACCTGAAATTTCACCAGAAGAATTACCTGATATTATTCCTGATGATGATCCTTTTGAAAATCCCCCCGATGAAATTCCGCCACCCGGTGAAAGACCCTGATTAAAATTTTATTAATAAAATACTATGAAACATATTGATAAAGCTGTTGATTATAAAATGATAGCTATCACCAGCACCGCCTTCAAAGATGGAGAAATGATTCCTGCAAAATATACTTGTGATGGAATTAATATCAATCCACCATTGGCTTTAAAATATATTCCTGAAGAAACTAAAAGCCTTGCTATTATTATTGAAGACCCGGATACGCTTAATGGCACATGGGTGCATTGGCTTGTCTGGAACATTCCAGTCACTCATCATATAAAAGAAAATCATAGAACCGGTATTGAAGGGATTAACGATTTTAATCAACGGCATTATTGTGGGCCTTGTCCTCCTTCAGGCAAACATCATTATTTTTTAAAAATTTACGCATTGGATACTATTTTGAATTTACCATCAAATACAAAAAAACAGATCTGGAAAAAGCAATGAGTGAACATATTATTGGCTTTGGTGAATTAACCGGGTTATATAAAAGAAAATTATAGAAAATAAGAGCATTTTGAAACCACTCACTATCATTAAAACAATTCACACAATTATATGGCTATTCTTTAATGTTGTAATTTTCTATTTATTGTATGCAGTGCTTATAAATAAAATTGATAAATGGGTCTGGATTTGCATCGGGCTTGTGATACTCGAAGGTTTGGTACTGCTTGTGTTTAAAAGATTATGCCCGGTTACATTAATTGCAAGAAAATACTCCTCATCAACAAAGGATAATTTTGATATTTATTTACCGAATTGGCTGGCAAAGTATAACAAGCTGATTTATTCAAGCATCTTTGTTTTCTCTGTACTTATCCTTTTATATCGCCTTATTTTCAATAAATAAATTCTACCAATGAAAAATAAAATTCAGTCGGAAAGTCTGCAAACAGAAATAGATACTTCATATCTCTATACAAAACTTGCTGAAGCCGAAAATAATACTGCTGTTGCAAAACTTTATCATGAACTGGCTGCTATTGAAATCAGTCATGCCGATGCTATGGTAAAAAGCTATAAAGAAAAAGGAATTGTAATTGAATTGCCACAAGCTTCCTGGCGGGCAAGGGTGCTGAACCGGATAGGTAAAATTTTTGGATATGAATATGTTGTCAGTTCATTAGTGGAAACCGAAAAAGCACTTGCATTAAAACAATCAAGCGATAAAGCAAAACAAAATATTCCCTTGAGTGGTCACGAAACAAATCATGTAAAAATTTTAGAAAATTTAATTTCTACACAAAGCAAAGTATCGGGTGAAAAATTATCAAAGCTGGAAGGAAGAAGACATAAAACGGTTGGGGGTAATGCACTAAGAGCAGCTGTACTGGGAGCAAATGATGGATTGGTTTCAAATATGAGTTTAGTGATGGGGGTAGCAGGTGCTACCAATGGAGAGCAAGGTGTATTAGTTGCCGGAATGGCGGGATTAATGGCCGGTGCATTATCAATGGCATTGGGTGAATGGATTTCTGTAAAAAGTTCACAGGAGCTTTATGAACGTCAAATGAAACTGGAGATGGAGGAAATAGAAAATCACCCTGAAACTGAAATTAAAGAACTGCAACTTATTTATATCTCTCAAGGAATTCCTGAAGAGCAGGCAAAAACGATGGCAGAAAAAATAATGAGTGACCCTTCTCTTGCACATGAGGTTCTTATCAAAGAAGAGCTTGGAATTAATCCGGAAGAACTCAAAGGCTCTGCTTGGACGGCTGCCATTGCTTCATTTATACTTTTTGCAATCGGTGCTATAATACCTGTTATTCCTTTTTTTATTGGAAGCAGTTTTATCACGATCATCTGGAGTTTGGTTTTAAGTGCAATTGGTTTGTTTCTTATTGGGTCAGCCATTACCTTATTTACAGGAAAAAGTATCTGGCACTCCGGTTTCAGACAGGTAATTTTCGGATTGGCGGCAGCCGCAATTACTTTTTCAATTGGCAAATTAATAGGTGTAAGTATCGGAGGATAAATCCCAGATACTTAATCAATCTGCATGATGACTCTTATCATGCAATTAAGCTGTTTCTGCAGCATAATTTTGATTAGTTAATTTGTTAGTTATGTCCGGTAAAACATCAAAGCAATATTTTTTTGAAGTGCAACTCAACTGGCTGGTTGATACCCGGGGTATTTTGACTGCAAAAGATACAACGGGTACAATACATGTAGCCACTCCACCTGAATTTGGAGGAAGCGGGAAGCCGTGGACTGCCGAACATCTTTTTCTCAGTTCAATTTGCAGTTCTTTTATGTCCACTTACCTTTTATTTGCAAAAAAGCTGCGATTTGAAATTTCAAGTCTGTGTTGTGAGGCAATTGGCCAGGTGGAAATTATCGATGGTAAATACAAATTCACCACCATCAATTTATATCCAAAAATATTTATTGCAGATGAAGTGATGCGGGACAAAGCAAATCTTGCAGCTGAAAAAACACATAAGCATTGCCTGATAACCAACTCGATTAATCCTGTTGTTTTCTATCACACCGAAATACGGGTTACTCCTGAAAACGAAATAATTAAAAATAACTTGTATGAACACAGTATTTGATTATATTGGTCTTTTAAGATTCACAAACCTTGCTGTATGGTTGTTTACATTCTTACTTATTATTATCGGTTACAGATATTTAAGGGTAATTATTGGTTTTGTATTAATCAACCTATATGAATTGTTTATAACAAATAAAAATCATTTAGCAATCTATTAATTAATTTTTATTACAATAAAATGGAAAAAAATAGCCGTATAAAAAAACTCGTTAAACTCTTTACTGCATTTAAAACTCACTTATCAGTTTTTGTGATAATAAATTCAGTGTTGTGGGGAGTATGGTTGCTGAGTGGAACTTCTGATTTCAACTCATTACTATTATACATATCAATTGTATGGTCAGCCATTTTGTTGGTTCACTACTTCGTGGCATACGAGATATTTAATACGAATAAAAAAGATCTCAATGAATAATTTTGAAGGACATATAAATGGAGACAAACCTGTAATTGTAGATTTTTTTGCAGAGTGGTGTGGTCCCTGCAAACTGATGGGGCCGGTTTTGCATGAAGTAAAAGAACATGTTGGAGACCGGGCTACTATTTTGAAACTGGATATTGATAAAGCGTCTTTCTATTCCCAGCTATATGGAGTACAGGCTGTACCCACTTTAATTATATTTAAAAAAGGAAATATTGTATGGCGAAAAAGCGGAGTAACCCCTGCAAATGAAATACTCCGGCAATTAAATATGCATATAACCTGAAAAATTTTTCCCTGAAAACAAAAATTTAAAAAATGATTGCAACCGCAATCATTTTTTATTGCCCTGTTATTTCTTAAATTTGAATAAGTGATGACTTCAATTAATATATGGAAAGTATTGGCGGGTGTTGCTATATTTCTGTTGGGAATAAAATTCTTGGAAGAATCACTTCAGCAACTAGCCGGAAGAAAATTTAAACTCTTTCTTAAAAAACAAACCTCACACAAACTTAAAGCGATTGGTGGTGGAGCAATTGTAACTGGTGTATTGCAAAGCAGTTCATTGGTAAGCCTGATGGTACTTGCTTTTGTTGGTGCCGGTGTTATTACCATGCAAAATGCACTGGCTGTTATTTTGGGTGCTAATCTCGGCACTACGCTTACGGGCTGGATCATAACATTTGTTGGTTTTAAAATAAATATTGAATCAATAGCATTACCACTGACTGGAATAGCCGGTCTGGGCTTTGCTATTTTTAATAAACAGAGTAAATGGTACAACTATAGCCGTTTTTTTCTTGGCTTCAGTTTTTTATTTGTGGGATTAGGGTATATGAAAACCGGCATTGAGGATATGGTAAAAAATGTGGACCTGCAGCAATTTGAACAATCACCTGTAATTATTTATTTAC
Source organism: Bacteroidota bacterium (assembly GCA_031423175.1). Lineage (GTDB taxonomy): Bacteria > Bacteroidota > Bacteroidia > Chitinophagales > Chitinophagaceae > VBAR01. The sequence goes on along the minus strand of JANPEU010000239.1, from coordinate 17,491 downwards.
TAATCGGATTTATTATCACTTCACTGATACAGAGCAGTTCGGCTACTCTGGCAATCACATTAAGTGCATTGTATGCCGGTGCTGTTAGTCTTACAGATTCTATGGCTATCGTTCTTGGTTCGGAGATTGGCACTACCATGAAACTATTTATTGCCAGTATAAAAGGAATCGCAGCCAAACGAAGGGTGGCCCTTGGTAATTTTCTTTTTAACAGCATAACTATGGTATTAGCACTTATTTTTCTTTTCCCTATTAATAACTTTATTACACAAACAGTCGGCATAAAGGACAACCTGATAGCTCTTGTATTTTTTCAAAGCCTTGTAAACATTATTGGAATTATTCTTTTTTATCCGCTTCTTAATCTGTTCAGCAGGTTTCTTGAACAGCGGTTCAAATCTGCAGATGATGAAACAATGTTTATTCATAAAGTAGCCACCACAGAGTCTTCTATGGCCCTGTTTGCTCTTGAAAATGAAACCCGGCATTTCCTTTTTGCAGTCACTGATTTTGCGTTGCATTGTTTTGAAATAGAAAATAAGAAAACGAATCAAACTGAATTGAATGAAAGATTTCTTGCCCATACTGTTACTGAAAAATATGAACATATAAAATACCTCCATGGAGAAGTACATAGTTTTTACATCAGTTTGCAAAAGGCTGTAATAGAAAAAGATGATATAGAGAAATTAGACAGGTTGATGTCTTCTGTCCGCAATACAATGTATGCTGCCAAAAATATTAAAGATGCCCTGCCTGATATAGCGCAATTGAGTAAATCATCAAATGATATTAAATATGATTTTTATTTTCAAACCCGGGAGAAAGTAAAAGAATTTTGTGAAAGAATTTACCGGCTTCTGTCAGCCAATCAGTCCATCTATTTTGAAGAGCTGGCAGCAATTTATAAATCAGTAACAGATGGATATACAAAAACACTGAAGCAATTATACAGGGAAGGAACTGCCGGCCAGGTAAGCGAAACTGAAATTACTACTATGCTCAATTTTAACCGCGAAATATTTACTGCCTTTAAATCTCTATTCTTTGGTGTCAAGGATTTCCTGCTGAATAAAGAACAATCGAAATATTTTGATGAACTGCCGGGTTTTATCCGTTAATGATGACCAGTATCATATTATCTCTTGACTCCCTTCATGGGCTGTAACCTTTTTCTTTTATAAGCTTTGCTTAGCATTAAAATATTATTTATGTTATTGCCAAAAAAAACCACTTTATTTTTACAGGAGTCAGGGGAAATGGCAAGATTTACCGGCAGGTTTTTTTCCCAGGGATTAAAACCGAGATATGAATTCAAAGAATTTATACGACAGTGTTTTGTTATTGGATACAAATCGTTGCCTCTTGTTGGTTTAACTGGGTTTATCATGGGGTTGGTTCTTACCATGCAGTTACGTCCTTCACTTATTGATTATGGTGTAGAATCGCAGTTGCCAGCAATGATAGGTATAGCAATTGTAAGAGAAATAGGTCCTGTTATTACTGCTTTAATTTTTGCCGGTAAAATCGGCAGCAGTATTGGAGCAGAATTAGGTTCTATGAAAGTTACAGAACAGATTGATGCAATGGAAGTATCCGGTACCAACCCTTTCAAATACCTCGTAGTAACAAGAGTTTTAGCAGCTACCCTGATGTTGCCCGTTTTAGTTATACTCTCCGATGTAATCTCTTTATATGGTGCATATCTTGGTGTAAATATCAGAGGCTTTACAAGTTTCAATCTTTTCTATACCCAGGTTTTTGACAATCTTGCTTTTTATGATATTATTCCAGCATTTATAAAAACATTCTTTTTCGGATTTGCAGTTGGTATTATTGGCTGCTATAAAGGGTATAATTCCAGCAAAGGAACAGAGGGTGTTGGCCGCTCAGCAAATTCAGCAGTTGTTGTTTCTTCAATCATAGTTTTTATAATTGATTTGATTGTGGTTCAGGTTACAGATATTTTAGGATTTACATAATCAATATGATGACTGCTACTTCTATATCACCCATAACTATTACGGATCATCCTGAAAGCCCGGTGCTGCACATTGAACATTTATATAAATCTTTTGGCAGTAACAAAGTGCTGGTTGATTTTAATATGGATGTAAATAAAGGTGAAAATGTGGTTGTACTTGGAAAATCAGGTTCAGGTAAATCAGTGCTTATTAAATGTATTATCGGGCTGTTAAAACCTGATGAAGGAATAATTGAACTGTTGGGTAAAAATGTTACTGAACTTTCACACGATGAACTGGACCGGGTGAGGGTGAAAGTTAGTTTTCTTTTTCAAAGCAATGCTTTGTATGATTCAATGACAGTCCGGGAAAACCTGGAATTTCCATTGCGCCGTCATTGGTTTACTGTAACTCAAAAAGAAGTGGATGAAATGGTAATGGAGGCTTTGACAAATGTAGGATTAGCTCATACGGTAGATATGATGCCCGAAGAGCTTTCAGGTGGAATGCGTAAACGTATTGCGTTAGCAAGAACACTCATTTTAAAACCCGAGATTATTTTGTATGATGAACCAACAACAGGTCTTGACCCTATTACAGGAAAAGAGATTAGCAAACTAATGGGGGAGATACAGGAGAAATACCAGACATCTTCCATCATTATTTCACACGACATGAATTGTGTAAGGGCCACATCTGACAGAATTATTGTGTTGATTGATGGCAGGTGTTATGCAATGGGAACTTATGAAAAACTGAAACTATCTACAGATGAAAAAGTTAAACAATTTTTTGAATAAAAACGGCAAGCATGGCAAAACAAATTTTTAATAATATCCGCCTGGGCATATTTGTACTTGCAGGAATGTTCTTCCTCATACTTATTTTATACTTCCTGGGCAAAAACAGGAATTTGTTTGGCTCCACATTTACAATTAAAGCGCATTTTGGAAATGTATCTGGATTGAGAGCCGGCAATAATGTTCGCTTTGCAGGAATTGAAGTTGGTACCGTTAAAAAAGTAAAAATCCTGAGTGATACATTGATCGAAGTTTCTATGGCCATTGATACCAAACTAAAAAATTACATCTATAAAAATGCAGAAGTAGCTATTGGAACGGATGGTTTGGTTGGAAATAAGGTTTTAAATATTACACCTGTACCACAAAGGGCAGCACTTGTCAATGATGGTGATTTGTTAGTCACTAAAAAATCAACTGACACTGAAGAGATGCTCAAAACGCTGAACACAACAAACGAAAATATTGCATTCATATCCGAAGAACTGAAACAGACTGTTTTGAAAATTAATAATAGTAAAGCCCTCTGGGCTTTATTAAATGACAATTCAATATCACCAGCTGTAAATAAATCACTTAGCAATATTCAAAAAGCATCTTCTGAAGCAAATAATTTTGTAATCGGGTTAAATGAAATGATTGCAGACATAAAAAAAGGAAAAGGTTCGCTAGGTATGTTAGTTTCAGATTCAACTTTTGCAGGCAACCTCAACGAAGCCGTTTATAAAATTCAGCAGGTAGGTGATAACGCAAATACGCTTACTGAAAAGCTGAATGAAATTGCAAAAGGAATTCAATCAGATGTGGACAAAGGTACCGGAACAGCCAACCTGGTACTGAAAGACTCGGCATTTGCCGGTAACATCAACAGAAGTATTGAAAATATAGAAAATGCAACAGATGCATTTAACCAAAATATGGAGGCACTTAAACATAATATACTCTTCCGGGGATATTATAAAAAACTTGAAAAACAAAAAAAGAAAAATTAAATGATTTATACAGTTAACCTAAAGAGCATTAATTATTGGTTTACTTTTTTAATTTTCCTGGTTTGCCTTTCTCCAATCAACACCCATTCCGGACTACTTTCAAAAAAAACAGGTAATATAATTGCATTTGGAAAAAATTTTGAAGAACAACTATTTCATCCTTTATTAGTAAAAAAATTTTTTGAGTTAAGTGCAGGCCAGCCACTATGGTTTTCTACAAATGATAATTCAAGGCCATTACGCAGGCAATTACTTTCTGTCATTGACACTTCATATAAATTTGGATTAATAAAAAAACAATACCATTATTCAGAAATTAAAAAATGGGTTGATACCACCGGTATAGATTCAGCCATTCGCAATAAAACAGAAAGAATATTTACTGATGCAGCAATTGCTGTTTTCAAAGATATTTACCAGGGATATACATTAAAACCGGGAGTTGGGTTTGACCCCATTTCACCAAAGTTTGCAGAAAAAGATAACGAGTATCTCCTATCACTTCTTTTAAGTGTTCGTTACACCAGTCAGTTATTAACCACATCCGGTTTATTGGAGCCGAATGAAAAGGAATACCTGCAATTGAAAGCAGAACTAAAACTGCAACTGGAAAAAAAAGATAAGACTAAAATTGAACAACTAATTACTTCCATGAATTATTTCCGGTGGATACATCATTTTAGTTTAAATAAATTTATCGTAATCAATATTCCATCATCCTATTTGCGCTACTATGAAAAGGACAGTCTTAAGCTTTTCATGAAAACTGTTCTAGGAAAAACCTCCACTCCCACTCCGCTGTTTGCAGCATACTTTTCTGAAATAATTCTTTACCCTTACTGGTATCCGCCGGCCAGTATCACATTTAATGAGTTGCTTCCAAAAATTAAACGCAACCCTTCGTTTCTGGATAACATGAATATGCAAGTAGTAGATGGGCGTGGCAAAATATTAAATCATCATAAATTGAACTGGTCATCATTTCATGCAGGCTATTTTCCATACATCTTGCGACAATCCACCGGATGTGATAATTCGCTGGGAATAATAAAATTTAATATCAACAGCCCGTATGGTGTTTACCTGCATGATACAAACAATAAAACGGCATTTTTATCAGCGCTGCGTTTTTACAGTCACGGTTGTATTCGGATAGAAGAGCCAATCAAACTTGGCAATCATCTGCTCCATGAAAGATTAGACACCTCATTTCTTCAATCCTGCTTTAAAGAACAAAAACCAATCCCTCTTTTGTTAGAAGATCCGGTTCCTGTTTTTGTAGTATATATGATGGCAGAAACTGACCCAGCCGGAAATGTGCGATACTACAAAGACATTTACAATCTGATAAAGTAAAAAGTTGGATGATAAAAATCATTGTGATGAATGAGTATTATACAACTCCTTCCAATACCCAATTCCGATATTTGGACTGGCATTATTAAAAAATAATTACAATGAAAAAAATAAGATTGCCAGAAATAAAAGCAGGTATCTGGCTGGATCAGGAAAAAGCTTATATCATACGTATCGTTGGCTCCGAATACCCAACTATTGAAAAAATAAAATCCGATGTGGAATCAAGAGTCCGGTTTCCCGGCGAAGTCAAAGCATTTACTCAGTTTGGAAATTCTCTTATTGACAACCAGGAAAAAAAACAAAGAAGGCAAAGGAACCAGCGGCATCAGTATTTTAAAACAATAATTAATTCAATTCTGGATGTAAATTATATTTATCTCTTCGGACCCTCTGAAGCAAGACACGAACTGAACAATGAAATTGAAAAAATCCATACATTAAAAGAAAAAGTAATAGCAATAAAATGCACCGATAGAATGAGCCAGGAACAAATGGTTCAGAAAGCATTAAATTTTTTTGATTCTGATGAGTTTAGAGATTATAAGAGAAATTTAAAAAAGCAAAAAGTTGTTTGATAAGCAATTGATGCAAAATATTTTTCCTATTATTTCATTCAATTAAAACCACTTTTTATATGAAACAAAATATGGGTAAAACAGATCGCACAATCCGGATACTTGCTGCCATTCTAATTGCAACACTTTATTTTACCAATATCATTACTGGCACACTTGCCTATGTACTACTAGCCATTGGCGGCATTTTTCTTTTAACAAGCCTTGTGGGTTTATGTCCGCTGTATTCTTTATTTGGCTTCACTACATGCCCAAAAAATAAATAATTACACCCGATAAGATTAAACCCTGTTATCCCTCTGCTTGTGCTAAATTTACATTTTATCAAACGAAGAAATACTATGCTTGAACAGGCCCACATGACCTCATTGTTTGAAAATGCAACAGAAGGAATTATTCTCACGAATAGAACCGGCAATATTGTGTTAGTTAATCCGGCAACAGAAAAAATGTTTGATTATATGCCAGATGAATTAACAGGAAAACCAATTGAAATTCTGATACCGGAAAAATCCAAACCCCATCATCACCAATTACGTGAAGGGTTTTATCACAAACCTTCTAATCGTTCAATGGGAATTGGCCGTGATTTGAATGGAAGAAAAAAGGACGGAACAGAGATTCCGGTTGAAGTAAGTTTAAGCCATTACCAGCAGGATGGGAATATGTATGTTATTGCATATATTGTTGACATTACACTACGGAAGGAAATTGAAAATAATATGCTAAGGCAAAAAGTAGAGCTGGAAAAAATAACGGATAAAATGAGGCAGTTAAATGCTGAATTGGAAGTAAAGGTGGAGGAAAGAACTCTTATTTTAAAGGAAGCACTTCAAAAACTTGAACAATCACAACAGGAACTTAGCGATGCATTAGAAAAAGAAAAAAATCTGAATGAAATTAAAAGCCGGTTTGTATCAATGGCTTCACATGAATTCCGTACACCGCTTACTACCGTTTTATCATCGGCATCACTACTTTCAAAATACACTGAAACCGAGGAACAGGAAAAAAGAGAAAAACATATAAAACGGATTAAAAATTCGGTGAATAACCTCAATGATATACTGGAAGATTTTCTTTCTCTGGGAAAACTGAATGAAGGGAAAATAGAAAAGAAATTTGAACAAGTAAATCTTTTGAATGTAATAGAAGACACAGCAGATGAATTAAAATCGCAGTTAAAACCCGGTCAACATTTAATTGTAGATTACGCCGGGGATTGTGATGCTTTTACAGATAAAAAATTATTCCGGAATATTCTTGTTAACTTGATCAGTAATGCAGTCAAGTTTTCTGAAGAGGACAAAAAAATAACTATCACTGGAAAATCTGAAGAAGGCAAAGCCATTATTTCTGTATGCGATCAGGGAATTGGTATTTCTGAAGACGATCAGCAACATTTATTCACTTCTTTTTTCCGTGCCGCAAATGCTACCAATATAAAAGGCACCGGACTTGGACTGCATATTGTAAAACGATATGTTGATTTGCTGAATGGCGAGGTAAACTTAAAAAGCACATTAAACAAAGGAACAAATGTTACATTTTCTATACCACTAAACTAATATCAACATGAAATCTGTTTTAGTTATTGATGACAACGCAGACATTAGAGATAATACCGCTGAGATTCTTGACCTGGCAGGTTATAAGACCTTTACCGCTGAAAATGGGAAGCGTGGTGTGGAGATTGCCCAACGGGAAAAACCTGATATTATCGTTTGTGATATTATGATGCCTGAGCTGGATGGATATGGCGTTTTGCATTTATTAAAAAAGAATGCTGAGACTGAAAACATACCTTTTGTTTTTCTGACTGCTAAGACTGAAAGAAATGATTTTAGAAAAGGAATGGAGATGGGTGCTGATGATTATATCACAAAACCGTTTGAAGAAATTGAACTGCTCAATGCAATTGAAGTGCGGCTGAAAAAAGCAGCTGTATTGGACAATAAATATTCTGCTTCGCAGCAGGGCATCAATCAATTTATAAAAGATGTAAAAAACTCCGGATTGGTAAAACAACTGGCCGATCAGTATGATGTGGAGAGTTATTCAAAAAAACAAGTGCTGTACCAGGAAACGAAAAGGCCAAAATTTTTATACTATTTAGTAAAAGGAAAAGTGAAAGGGTTTAAAACGCATGAAGATGGTAAGGAATATATAACCGATTTATTCAGTGATGGTGATTTTATCGGCTACCCGGCAATCATTGAAGAAAAAAATTATGATGACTCTGCCATTATTCTGGAAGATGCTGAAATCATGCAGATACCGAAAGAAGATTTTTTAAAAATGATATATGGCAATATGGATGTGGCAACCAAATTCATCCGCATCATTACCCAAAATGTAAAAGAAAAAGAAGATCGGTTGCTGAATCTTGCATACAGCTCACTTCGTAAACGGGTGGCAAAAGCATTAGTAGATATTCAAAGTAAGTTTCACGCAGAGAATACAAGTAAACCACTTGAAATATCAAGAGAAGATTTTGCACATTATGTAGGCACAGCTACCGAATCTCTGATACGTACACTCAGCGATTTTAAATCAGAGAAACTGATTGAAATAAAAGAGGGAAAAATTTCAATTATAAATTTTGAGAAACTAAAGCATCTTCTTTATTAACTGGTGAAGCAGGATATCTGAATTCAGTTAGCCTGCTGTTTTTTGTTTTATTATTTCTTTGCCAGTATCCATCTACTTCTGCATATACAATAGCAGGTAAATGCCATTTATTTTCAAACAAAGCCTCCACTTCATTTGTTGTCATTGATTCATCAATAACGATGTTCTCTTTTGCACAATCAGGGTAAAACTTTTCTACAGGTATAAATAAAAAAGAATGATGAAAATGAGAAGATAGATTTAAATTTTCATCACCCTGAAAAATAAAATCAATCTTCAACCTGGGGAAATTCTTTGAAAACCCGGATTGAATAGCCTGTAAGGAAGAATTCGAAAAAAAATGCAGTGCCATTTATTATAGTTAAAAAAACGGTAAGCTAAAAAAGCCCCTGCCTATCCACACAAGCAGGGGCTATGATTCCGCACATTACACATTAGTTTACAGAGATACTTTTAGTTTTCTTTGGTACTTTGATTTCCATTTTTGGAATGGCGATTTTCAATTCCCCATTTTTGTACTCCGCATTAATTTTGCTGCCATCGCAATTTTCAGGAAGTGTGAAACTGCGGCTCCAGCTGCTGTAATTGTATTCTCTTCTGTTAAAGCGGCCATTTTTTTCCTCTTTATGCTCGCTTTCATGCTCTGCACTGATGGTAAGCATTTCATCATATGCTTCCACCTTAAAATCTTTCTTTTCTAATCCAGGTGCCGCAATTGTCAACTGAAAGTCCTTGTTTGATTCCGAAACATTTACAGCTGGTACATTCATTACTTTACCATAATTAAAAAATTCATCCAACGGTGCGTTGAAAAATTTGTCCATCCAGTTATTATCAAAAAGTGTTGGGATGGAAATTCGAGGTTTGTCTAATGCTTTAGTTTCCATATATATTTTTTTAAAGATGAATAATCTCTACAAAAGCAAGTTCATCCTTCTATCAGCTAAAATCAATGATTCTTGTAAACAAAGACAATGACTTTTATCAGCTCTGTTTTATTAATGGCTGGAGTCACGGTTTAAATCATAGTCATCGGTTTTATTATCTGAAACCGATTTAGTTGAAATCTCTCTGCCGTGGTTGTTTTGTTGCTGAAGAGTCCAGTTGTCTGTCATACTGGTTTCTAACCACAGGTTTCCCGATTTGCGAAATACCTGGGCAGTAAGTCCAAATTTTTGTTGAAATATATTTTCGAGTTCACCCACTTTCATTTCGCCAGCTAGTTCAACTTCGCCAGCTGAATTTCCCGTTTGTCCATCACCTATTTTTCGGTTATGCGGAATAATGCTTGTCGAAGACAGTTCCGAACGGGATAAATTTTTATTATAAAAAAACTCCAGTTTTAAAAAAGAAAAAGCTTCATTAAATTCTTTTTGAAGATCACTGATTAAACGCTTGGGTTGTATATGCAAAACCATAGTATCAATATTAATAAACATAAATAATAATTAATACAGACTTGCTAATGTCTGTTTCTTTTGAATTAATAGAATATACTGTTCGTTTACTCCTTGCTATTTTAAAACAGGCAAGCATAAAAAATTAGTCTGATTAAGTACCAAAACTATTTTCCTATTGAAAAGAATTGCATGATACAGATAAGAGTGCCAGGTGATTTTGATCAATTGGGGCTATTGCCGGACAAGAATCAGCCTCTTCCCTGTTGATAGATCTATTTGTACAATAAATGTTTCTTTTCTGTATGCATTTACATTGCGTCCACATTGAATAGCCGGTCGCCAATGAGGTGACTCCCTAAATAGCTCAGTACAGGATTCTTTAAATGATTTTGTTACGCCAGTTTGAAAGCTGAGGTCTTTAATGATTCCGTTTTTGTCAATAATAAACTGAATATTTGCCGTGTCAGTAAAACTGGCTACAGAATCAGGAAGGCTATTTTCAACCTTTGAAAAATTGAAATTCTTTTTTACAAACTCTTTCCATTTAACTAAACCACCCGGAAAGCCGGCTTCAATTTCTATTTTTTCAAATACTTTATTTTCTTCTGAGTTATTGACAGGTTGCGCATTTTCAAAAAATGGAAAGAAAAAAAATACAATTGTCAGGGTTTTGTACATATCACCAGGTTTTAATTCCGGGAAAGATTAGGATTCCCAAAAATTATATTTCCATAAAATTGCCCATATCCCTTCTTTCTTTTTTGGTAGGCCTTCCTATTTTACTTTGCCGCTTACCCGTATTAAAACTTGCGGTTTGAAATTTTATACGTTCTATTTCATCTGCGGGAGTAATATCGTTATAAAATTTTATTGCTTCTGTATAGGCTGCTCTTTTAAATAAAAGGGCTGTTACTTTTATACGCCAGCGTTTTGCTTCCGTTTTTACTTCATACTCCTCTTCTGCATTTACCTTCTTCGATGGCTTTACTTGCGCTTCATTACATTTAACTTTTCCTTTTTCGCATGCCGCCGTTGCTTCAGCCCTGGTTTTAAACAATCGGATTGCCCATAGGTATTTATCGATGCGGAGTTTCTCTTTTTCTGCCATTGCTGTAATAAAATATGTTCAGTCGAAAAAATTTTTCTACATTACAAATCTAAAATAAACAAATAATGAAAACAGCAAGTACTAAAATTGTTTTTAGTGTACTTATTTACTTTTTTCCGGTAATTCTTATTGCGCAGGGAGGCGGTATCAACTGGACACCGGATGGCAATTCTTATTTCAGAAATGAAGGTGGTGAAATTGTAAAATACACTTTGCCCCAGAATACAAAAACTGTAATTGTAAAAAAAGACAACCTGAAACCGGCAGGAGCCGATAAACCTTTAACGGTACGCAACTTTAAGTTTTTGGCTGACAATTCAAAAGTTCTGATTTATACCAACACAAAAAAAGTATGGCGACTGGAAACAAGAGGTGATTATTGGTTGCTGGATATGAGCTCAAACAAATTAAAAAAATTAGGAATTTCAAAACCTGCCTCGTCTTTGATGTTTGCAAAACTTTCTCCCGATGGGAAAAAAGTAGCTTATGTAAGTGAATACAATCTGTATGTGGAAGATTTGGCGACCGGAAAAATAACAGCTATAACTAAAAATGGAAACCGCAAATTGATTAATGGCACATTTGACTGGGCTTATGAAGAAGAATTTTTTTGCCGCGATGGTTTCCGCTGGAGCACCGACAGTAAACAAATTGCATACTGGCAAATTGATGCACAGGGAACAAAAGATTATTTAATGATTAATAATACCGATTCCATTTATCCGCAGGCTGTACCGGTTGAATATCCGATTGCAGGTGAACCGCCATCCAAATATAAAATAGGTGTTGCAGATATTGCTACCGTAACAACGAAGTGGATGAAAATTCCGGATGATACAATATGGAGAACCTACTTACCAAGGATGGAATGGGCAGCTAACAGCACTGAATTAATTATACAGCATTTAAACCGCAAACAGAATGAAAGCAATATTATGCTATGTGATGTAAAAAGCGGTGCATCGAAAACGATTTATAATGAAAAAGATGCTGCATGGATTGATATCCTCCCATTATGGGATACCGATTATGGTAATGGCGGATGGGATTGGTTAAGTAATGGTCAGGAATTTCTTTGGGCAGGTGAAAAAGATGGCTGGCGCCATTTATACCGTATCAGCCGAGATGGAAAAAAAGAAACATTGGTTACCAATGGAAAATATGATGTGATGGACATCAGCACTATTGATGAAAAAGGAGGATATGTATATTTTCATGCGTCGCCGGAAAATGCTACTCAAAAATATTTATGCCGTACAAAATTAGATGGAAGTGGTTCACTTGAAATGATTTCACCCGCCAATCAAAAGGGAACGCATAGCTACCGTGTTTCTCCTAATGCAAAATTTGCGCAACATAATTTTTCTAACTATTATACCAGTCCCGTAAGTGAATGGATAACATTGCCAGACCACAAAGGAATAAACGGTGAAAATAAAGTAAATGAAGCTGTGGCAAAAGCAGATAAATCAAAATCAAACATTGAGTTTTTTAAAGTAACAACTGCAGAAAATGTAACCATGGATGCATGGATGGTAAAGCCTGCAAATTTTGATTCCACAAAAAAATATCCCGTTGTGTTTTATGTTTATACCGAACCCTGGGGGCAAAATGTAATTGACTCATATGGTGCTACTAATAATTTTATGTACCAGGGCGATATGAGTAAGGAAGGTTATATCTACATGAGTATTGACAACCGCGGTACACCTGTACCAAAAGGACGGGAATGGAGAAAAGTTGTTTACCGTAAAATTGGTTTGGTAAATATTAAAGACCAGGCAATGGCTGCAAAAGAAATAATGAAGATGCCTTACGTAGATTCAAGCCGTATTGGTGTTTGGGGTTGGAGTGGTGGCGGTTCTGCTACATTAAATTTAATGTTCCAGTATCCGGAGATTTATAAAACCGGAATTGCGATTGCGCCGGTTGGCAATCAACTGACCTATGATAATATTTACCAGGAAAGATATATGGGACTGCCACAGGAGAACAAACAAGATTTTGTAAACGGATCGCCGATGACCTATGCAAAAAACCTGAAAGGAAATTTATTGTATATACATGGTACGGGAGATGATAATGTGCATTATAATAATGCCGACATGCTTTTTAATGAACTGATAAAATACAATAAGCAGTTTCAAATGATGAGCTACCCGAACCGTACACATGGAATTTCAGAAGGTGAGGGAACCAGTGAACATCTTTCTACTTTATATACTCAGTATTTAAGAGCACATTTACCTCCAGGCCCTGTTGAACAAACAAAACCCGCAGTTCCGCCTAAACCGTTTTAATATTTTTCTTAAAATAAAAAAGCTTCATCTGATTTGATGAAGCTTTTTTAGTTTTTAACTACATGTATTTACATCGCCGCAAAATGCTTATGAAAATGCGGGATGGTTTCAATTCCTTTATAATAATTTTCAAGATTAAATTTTTCATTAGGACTATGCAGGTTATCACTGTCCAATCCAAAACCCATAAACACAATTTTAATCCCCAGTTCTTTTTCAAATAAAGAACAGATCGGAATACTACCGCCACCACGAACCGGAATCGGTTTTTTCCCAAATGTATCATTGATAGCTGCAGCTGCTGCTTTATATGCTTTGCTGTCAACAGGTGTCATGTATGGCTCGCCTCCATGATGCAACGATGCTTTCAATGTTACATTTGCCGGAGCAATTTTTTGCAAATGATTTATCAGCTTTTCCGTAATTACATCACTATGTTGATTCGGAACTAACCGTGCAGATATTTTTGCAAAAGCTTTGGATGGCAAAACTGTTTTAGCTCCTTCACCAAGATAACCACCCCATATTCCATTTATTTCTATCGTGGGACGTATGCCGGTTCTTTCATTGGTGGTAAATCCTGTTTCACCCCACAATTCTTTTACGCCTAAATCATCTTTATATTCTTTTTCATTAAAAGGAGCAGCAGCCATTAATTTTCTTTCAGCTTCAGTTGCTACTACTACATCATCATAAAATCCAGGAATAGTAATATGATTATTTTCATCGTGCAGGGATGCAATCATTTTTGAAAGTATTGTGATGGGGTTAGCAACAGCGCCACCATATACACCGCTATGCAAATCCCGGTTTGGACCGGTTACTTCCACTTCTATATAACTTAACCCGCGAACACCAATATCAATAGAAGGATTTTCAAGGCTGAGCATCGCCGTATCACTTATTAAAACAACATCCGCTTTCAATAAATCTTTATGACTTTTTACAAAATCAGCGAGGTTGTTACTGCCAACTTCTTCTTCACCTTCAATACAAAATTTTATATTGGTGCAAAGTGTATTGGTTTGCACCATTGTTTCCAGTGCTTTTACATGCATATAGAACTGTCCTTTATCATCACAACTTCCCCGTGCAAAAATTTTTCCATCAACAATAGTTGGTTCAAATGGTGGGTTGGTCCAAAGCTCCAAAGGTTCGGCAGGTTGTACATCATAATGTCCGTACACCAATACAGTTGGTTTTGCCGGGTCAATAATTTTTTCACCATAAACAACCGGGTGACCCGGGGTTTGAAATATTTCTGCTTTATCGGCACCGGCTTCCAGCATCCGTTGTTTTACCATTTCTGCGCAGCGAACCATATCCTGTTTGTGCTCACCTTTTGCACTTACACTTGGTATGCGAAGCATTTCCAAAAGCTCATCTAAAAAACGTTGTTTATTTTTTACCTGATAATCTTTCCAAACTTGCGACATAATTATTTTACTTTTAAAGGAAGCGAAGATAAGGATGATAGAGTTATTCACTACATCAGATTTTAGTCTCGTATTCATGGTCTTCGGTATCCGTTGACTTCTAAGCCTATTAATAAAATATTTTTGATATGGCATTTAGCCTGTTATTCAATTCGGCATTATTGAGGACGAGCTTACCTTTTGGTAAGTTACCTTTTGGTAAGTTACTATTTGGTAAGCTGAGAAATGGTTTTTATCTTAGCGTATGGAAAGTCCATTTTTATTTGGCAAAACAGTAAATACAGAAGGTTTTACCAATCGCACTGCGGATATGGCTCGCCTGAAAGAAAATTTCTACAACAAAATAAACAGCATTATCATTTCTCCAAGGCGCTGGGGCAAAAGCTCATTGGTAAAAAAAGTAGCGGAAGAAATAAAAAGCAGGCAAATAAAAGTGGTGATGATTGATATGCTGCGTATCAGGAATGAAGAGGATTTTTACAGAGCTTATGCAGCAGCCGTTATGAAAGCTACTGCTGGAAAATTGGCAGAGTGGATAGAAACAGGCAAGCAGTTTCTAAAAAATGTAACCCCTAAAATTTCCATCGGCACAGACCCTATGCAGGATGTGGAAATTTCTTTTGACTGGAAATCTGTTGAAAAACACTACCGTGAAATTTTAAACCTGCCCGAAAAAATTGCACAAGCAAAAAACATTTCAATTATCATTTGCCTTGATGAATTTCAGAACCTGGCAACTTTTCAGGAACCGGAGTTGTTTCAAAAAAGATTAAGGAGCGAATGGCAACACCACCAAAAAGTAACGTATTGTTTGTATGGCAGCCAGCAACACATGATGGCTGAGTTGTTTGTAAAACAATCAAAAGCATTTTACAAATTTGGCGAAATAATATACCTGCCTAAAATAAGCCGTAGCGACTGGGTTACTTATATCACTAATCAATTTGCAAGAACAAAAAAAAGTATCTCTACCGAATTGGCAAATGAAATTGCCGCTATGGTAAAAGAACATTCATACTACGTGCAGCAGTTGTCTCATTTAGTATGGCTGAAAACCGAAAAAAAAGCAAGCAGTCAAAATGTTGTTGATGCAATTGATGATTTATTATCGCAAAATGCAATGCTGTATATGCGGGATACTGAAAATTTAACCACACCACAATTTAATTTTTTAAAAGCCCTGGCCGATGGGCATACTACGAACCTAAGTTCAAATAAAACAATAAACGAATACAGGCTTGGCACTTCGGCCAATGTATTGAAAATTAAAAAAGCATTGCTGCAAAAAGAATTGATTGAAGAAAGTGTAAGAAAGATAGAATTTTTAGACCCTTGCTATGAACTCTGGTTCAAAAAAAATATGTAAGAAAACTATTCCGGTTTCTTTTTGCTGTTCACCGCTTTTGTTACCATCTTACTCCCAAACCTATCTTTAATTTCATCCACCGCTTTGTAGAGTTGTAGTTTCTCAATTTGATTATCAAATAAACTCATCTGCATGGTAAAAGGAATAAGCTGACTGAAGCGAATGCCAATTAAACGAACCGGTCTTCCTTTCTGATAACTTTTATTAAATATATCTTTTGCTTTTGCAATCAACTGATCATCGAGAGCGGTATAATCAATTACTTCCTGCTTACTTAAAGTTTCAAAATCAGAATATCGGATTTTAACCGTAACACAACCCGTAAGTTTTTCATCGTCTCTCAACCCATAACAGGTTTTTTCTGTAAGCCTTACTAATTCTTTATGCAAAAAATCCACATCGGTATAATCTTTATCAAATGTATTTTCATGGCTCATACTCTTTTGTTCCCAATCGGTAACAATTTCTGTGCTTCCGATACCCTGCGATTTATTCCAGAGGCTGATGCCCCATTTGCCTAAATGTTTTTCTAAATATTCAGGCGATGATTTTGCCAGGTCTTCTATTTTATAAAACCCCAGTTTCTTTAATTGTATTTCTGTTTGTTTGCCAACACCATTTATTTTTTCAACAGCCAGTGGCCATAGAAAATCTTTTTA
Source organism: Bacteroidota bacterium (assembly GCA_031423175.1). Classification (GTDB taxonomy): domain Bacteria; phylum Bacteroidota; class Bacteroidia; order Chitinophagales; family Chitinophagaceae; genus VBAR01. Next base: position 901 of record JANPEU010000239.1, on the reverse strand, counting down.
TTTGCCGTGCGGTATTTCTAAAAAACCATTTGGTTTTGCTTCGTTGGTTGCCATCTTGCTGATGAATCTTGCTGAAGATAAACCACAGGAAATAGGCAACCCCGTTTCTGAAGTAATATGTTGTCTTAGTTCCTGTGCAAATTTACTTACGCCAAAAAATTTATCCATACCACTGAGATCAATATAAAATTCATCAACACTTGCTTTTTCAAACAACGGAACTTTTTGTGCAATGATATCGGTTACCCATCTTGAATATTTACTGTATTGGTCCCGGCTTGCATTTGTAATAATTGCCTGCGGGCAAAGCTGCATCGCTTTTTTCATGGGCATGGCCGAGTGAATTCCAAATTTTCTTGCTTCATAACTGCATGCTGCTACTACGCCTCTTTCATAACCACCAACTAAAACGGGTTTGCCTTTCAGTGAAGGGTTATTTCGAATTTCTACTGAAACAAAAAATGAATCGAGATCGAAATGGGCAATATGATGTTTTGTGTTTGCCACGAATTACACGAATTTTTATAAAAGATAAACTGACTATCCGGAAGAATCAACCAAATATTTTTTTGAACCATCCCTCTTTCGTCGGGACAGGCTGCGGCACATAGAAACATAGGATTTCACATAGAAACCTATGTGTTTCCTTCTATTGTGTACTATGTGACTATGTGGTTCCATTACTTGGTTGTAATATGAGGACAGTTATTAAAGATAAATTTCTAACAGCCCTTCCGGCAATTCAACAATCACTTGTTTTTTTTTATGGTCTATCTTTTTTAAAAAACTTTCGTTGATTGGAATTAAAACTTCTTTTGAATTTATTTCCAATCGGCAGAGAAGTTGATGCGGTTGCTCTATAACTTCCAGCACTTCACTTAATCTATCTTTACTATTATAA
>JANPEU010000238.1:0-2362 GCA_031423175.1 Bacteroidota bacterium | reverse complement strand
TAAAATGGTTCACCAAAATGTGTGAGCATCTCAAACTCATCTTTGTTTTTTTTCTTTGTTGGTGTTCCTGTAACGAAAATAAAAGTGTCAACCTAAATGCGGAGGCCGCCGTTATGTGTTTTCACCAACGGCCGAAGGTGCAACTATGGATACTGCATCTAACGCCCTATCCCGCCCATTTGCTGCTCAATTAATAGAAACTTTAAACTACTACAACGCTTCGCCGGTTGGTCAAAAGACACAACCGGGGCATTTCCGTGATAAGGTATAGGGCTAAATTCGCAACACCAACAGAGGCAATGAAAGCTGCATCTATGGATGTGCGACTAACGAAGCTATCCCGCCCATTTGCCGCTCATTTATAGAAGTTTTAGGGTCTGTTGCTTTTTCCAAACAAGTTTTATAGTCCATAATATTTTATTTTTTATCAACCTTATAATGTAAAAACATATTAACACCCTCAAACTTTTTAGCCTCTAAAATTTCCAATGTCAATATTGCTTCTTCACTATTAAAAATTGTTTTTCCACTCCCCAAAAAAACAGGAACAATGCAAAAGATATATTCATCAATCAATTTCAATTTTGTTAGCGCTGATACAATACTGCCACTACCGAAAATCACAATGTCTTTGGCAGACTCACTTTTCATTTTTTCAATATCTTTTGACACAATTTCTTTTACCACTACAGAATTGTTCCATTCCGTTTTTGTTATAGATTTTGAAAAAACAATTTTATGGGTATTATTCATAAAGTCAGTAAGCTCTTGCGGATTTTTATCAGCAGGATTAGGTTTTGGCCAATAATCCTGAAACATTTTAAACGTTACCTGACCTAATAAAATGGTATCAAATCCATGAAACAATTTGAGTAAATAATTTTGACCATCTTCGCCTAATACTAACCAATCCGTTCCATTTTCAGCATCTGAAAAGAAGCCATCAAGCGATAGCCATTCAACTGCGATTATTTTTTTCATGATTTTAATTTTTAATTATTTTCTACTTATTTGTTTTTTACAATTTATTAGTCTTCAATTTTCTTCTTTTTTTTATAATAAAAATTGTACCTGCCGGGTCGGTTTACCAATTCATATTCTCAGAAAGTTGTTCTAATTCGTCACAAGTTTCAATACCTTTTGATGTAAAATTTTTTGTTGCATACTCAACATCATCCGTATTCAATTCTAACCAAGTTTCTGAATGTGTGTAATTATCTACACAATCCAACTAAGCTATATTATTACCAAATTTTACTTGATGTGTTTTTGATACAGTTGGATTATTTATAGGTTTTTCTTCTACTTCAAGTTTCAAAATATCCCTATAAAAAGATACCGTTTTGTCGTATTTGCTTTTAGGTATTTTGATGGCAATATTTATTCCCCCTTCAAATGTTGGATTCATACTATTTATTTTTTAGTGGTTATTTAATAGTTGCCTCTGTTGATTGTATGTTTTATAATACCAGCGTTCCGTGACTATTATTATATACTTTTCCTTTTTTAGGATGAGTAAACTTTAAAGCAGACCAAGTAGAATCTACGCTCAGAGCTGTGCTTTCCACAAGTCCAAAACAATACCCTATGTTTATTATTTTTGTTAGCGAGAGGTCAGTTTGCAGTTGCCCATTTTTGGGCCATGAAACCCAAAGCATTCCGCTTGACTTTAGATGAGCTTTACTTTTGGGAAAGTATTTCTTCATTGCTGTCTGACTTTTGACGAATAAGTGGATGTAGTCGAAAGAACCTGTAAGCTTTGATTTAATGTCAATACTTGGCGTTGCAATAGCATCTATCGCTTCTGCAGGTGCATTGATGAAGATTGCACGTGAGCCTTCTTTAATTCCCATCTTTTTAGATACAGGTTTTATCATCATGATTTTTTAATTTTGTTTTCCGGCAACATTTATCATCCATTTAATGCCAAACTTATCGGTAAAACTTCCAAAATAATCGCCCCAAAAAGCATCTTCCATTTTCATTTCAATGTCGCCACCATCTGAAAGTCCATTAAATATTTTGTCTGCTACTTCTTTGGTTTGCGGGCTTAGCATAATATGCGTTTGATTTCCAAATACCATTTTGTGCCCTGCAGATGGAATGGTATCAGAAGCCATCAACACAGTGCCTTCACCAATGGGCAAAGCTATCATCAAAGTACGTTTTTGCTCTTCTGCCGGTAGCTTATTGCCATCTGGCATTTCCAACATCTTCATATTTGCCGAAAATTCTCCGCCAAAAACGGATTTGTAAAACATAAATGCTTCTTCGGACTTGCCGTCAAAGTTTAAATAAGGATGTACTTTCATAATTGTTGTTTTTAAATTGCTATAATTATTTTTGCGATGCTAAATACTTA
>JANPEU010000237.1:0-2305 GCA_031423175.1 Bacteroidota bacterium | reverse complement strand
AAAGTATAAAAGATATTCTTCCGGAATTAGTTTCCTGAAATGATGCCCCCATCCCCTAAAGGGGTGCATCAAACATTAAAATTGAAGATTAAAATATACTTGAACCGGGGAGCAAAATGATTATAATGAATTATCAAAACCTTCCAAAGATTGAATTGCATCTGCATCTTGATTGCAGTTTGAGTTATTCTGTTGTACAGAAAATTGATCCTGCAATATCTTTTGAAGCGTATCAACAATCATTTATAGCCCCTGCAAAATGTACTGACCTTGTTGATTACCTCGTGAGGGCAGTTAAGGGGTATGAACTGATGCAGACCAAAGAACAGTTACGTTTGGTAACTCTGGACTTGCTTGAACAATTAAAAGCTGACAATGTCATCTATGCAGAAATACGTTTTGCACCATTATTACATATTGCAAATGGTCTTTCGCCAACCGAAGTGGTGGAAACAGTAAATGCTGCTGTAACTGAAGGAATAAAAAGTACAGGTGTAGAAGCTAGAATTATATTATGTACGCTTCGGCATTTTTTTGAAGAACAAAGCATGGAAACAGTTCTATTGGTGGAAAAATTCAAAGGCACTAACGTTGTTGCATTTGATATTGCAGGTGATGAAGCCGGGTTCCCGGTTGATGAACATACAACTGCATTTCTGTTTGCAAAAGAAAAGGGTATTCATATTACTTCACATGCCGGCGAAGCAAAAGGCGCAGACAGTGTTTGGGAAACATTGCAGTATTTTCATCCTTCCCGTATCGGGCACGGCGTACGAAGTGCAGAAGATGATAAACTGATTGAGTTTCTGAAGAAAAATAATATACATCTGGAAGTTTGCCCTACCAGTAATGTGCAAACAAATGTTGTGAATAAGATTGAGGATCATCCTGCTGATAAAATTTACAATTCGGGTGTTTCCATGAGCATTAATACGGATGCAAAAACGGTAACACCTGTCACTTTATCCGGTGAATACGGATTACTTGAAAAAACTTTTAACTGGGATAGATCTCATTTTTTAAAATGCAACCTGGAAGCCATTACCCACTCCTTTTGCGATACTGCATTAAAAGAAAAGCTGAAACAACAAATCATTGTTGCATATAACATCCACTAATCTCGAAATATTATTTATTTTGGTACTGTAATGAAAATACTTTCACCTGCCATATCATCTCTTGCCCGTATGCGTATGTGGCGTATAGAAGCATGGATAAATAACCCCGTGGAGGCGCAGCGTGAAGTGCTCCAAAGTTTAGTAACTGCTGCCCAATACACTGAGTTTGGAAAAAAATATAATTTTTCAACGCTGTTTACGATTCGTTCATTCAAAGATGCAGTGCCGGTACATGAGTATGATGATTTGAAGCCCTATATTCTTCGAATGATGAATGGAGAACAAAATATTTTATGGAATACCCACATCTATTGGTTTGCCAAAAGCAGCGGCACTACAAATGACAAAAGTAAATTCATACCTATCAGCGATGAAAGCCTGGAAGACTGTCACTACAAAGCAACCAAAGATGTACTGACGATGTACTATAATACGCATCCCGAATCTGAATTACTTACAGGTAAAGGTTTGGTGATTGGCGGCAGTCATACAATCAATCCATTGAATGAAGAAGCTCAGTTTGGAGATTTAAGTGCAGTCCTTTTGCAAAACACTCCTTTCTGGGGTCATTGGTTGCGAACCCCCGATTTAAGTATTGCACTGATGGATGAATGGGAAAGTAAAATTGAAAAGTTGGCGCAGAGTACAATAAAAGAAAATGTAACATCAATATCTGGTGTACCTACCTGGACGATTGTTTTATTTAAACGAATATTGGAATTAGCCGGTAAAAAAACAATGAGTGAAGTATGGCCCTCATTAGAATTATATATGCATGGTGGAGTTTCATTTACACCGTATAGAGAACAGTTTCAGAAATTGATTGGTAAAAACATCAACTATCTTGAAATATATAATGCAAGCGAAGGATTTATTTCTGCTCAATCAGGCACTGAAGATGATATGTTGTTGTTTTTAGACCATGGAATATTTTTTGAATTCATGCCAATGAGTGAGGTGGGTAAAAAAAATCCTGATACAATTGGATTGGAAAATGTGGAACTGGAAAAAAATTATGCACCAATCATTTCAACCAATGGCGGGTTGTGGCGTTATCAATTGGGTGATACCATTCAATTTACTTCTTTGAAACCATTCCGGATTAAAGTTTCGGGTAGAATAAAACATTATATGAATGCATTTGGCGAAGAAGTGATGGTGGATAATACAGACAATGCAATTACCAT
>JANPEU010000236.1:0-9689 GCA_031423175.1 Bacteroidota bacterium | reverse complement strand
CCCTGCAGGACCTGCACCAATAATAAGTATCCTTTTATTAGACCTGCTTACATTTTTAAAATCAAATATTTCTTTATTACGGATTTGAAATGGCTCATTAATAAAAGCCTGAAGAGCCAGATTAATTTTTACCGTCTTGCCCCTGGCATCAATCGATTTTTTGTCAATATTAAATCCTGTAATAGCTGCAGTTGCAACACAGCTATCTTCTGCAATAAGAGTTTTCAGAAGCATTTCATCTGCTGCCTGAAAACTCTTATTGCCGAAGAGAGCAGTGTTGCAATGACAGATATTACCGGATTTAATATTGTCAAAAAATCGATTGATGCCAGGGGCAAAACGGTAAAAATTAATCTGGCACTTGAGGCTTTTATAAATGAGCCATTTCAAATCCGTAATAAAGAAATATTTGATTTTAAAAATGTAAGCAGGTCTAATAAAAGGATACTTATTATTGGTGCAGGTCCTGCAGGGTTATTTGCTGCTTTAAAAATGATTGAGGCAGGGGTAAAGCCGGTTATCATTGAAAGGGGCAAAGATGTAAAAGCAAGGCGGAGGGATTTAGCAATATTAAATAAAGAAGGAATTTTAAACCCCGAAAGCAATTATTGCTTTGGAGAAGGTGGAGCTGGTACATATAGCGATGGCAAACTTTATACACGTAGCAGCAAACGTGGCGATGTTAGCAGGATTTTAAACTTATTTGTTCATTTTGGTGCTAGCGAAAAAATACGATACGAAGCTCATCCGCATATCGGAACAAACAAACTGCCTCAGATAATTACGGCTATCCGCGAAAAAATAATAGAATGTGGCGGGGAAATATTTTTTGAGAAAAAAGCTGTGGATTTTGTTTTACAGAAAGAAAAAATTTTGGAGGTAATTACTTCCGATGGTGATAAAATTTCAGGTGATGTTGTAATTCTTGCAACGGGTCATTCAGCTAAGGATATTTTTAAACTTTTACATTCAAAGCATATTTTAATAGAGTCAAAACCATTTGCTTTGGGAGTACGGGTTGAGCATCCTCAATCTGTTATTGATAGCTCACAATATCATTGCGTTGTCAGAAATGAATTTCTTCCTCCAGCTTCTTATAGTTTAGTGCATCAGGTAGGTGGTCGGGGTGTTTTTTCTTTTTGCATGTGTCCTGGTGGAATAATTGCTCCAGCATCTACAAACCCCGATGAATTGGTCGTAAACGGGTGGAGCCCTTCAAAAAGAAATAACCCCTATGCAAATAGTGGTATTGTAGTACAGATAGAATTAAAAGATGCTGTTCATTATTTTGAAAAAGAAGATGAATCCATTTCATCATTAGAAAACAATCCTCTTTTATTAATGAAGTTTCAGGAATCTATTGAGCGGAAAGCGTTTGAAGCAGGAGGTGGAAAATTTGTGGCTCCGGCACAACGATTAGTTGATTTTACAAACAATATATTTTCTCAATCATTACCAGCATGTTCCTATTTGCCGGGATTGAATTCTGTTTCGCTCCAAAACGTTCTTCCATCTTTTATTTCTCAAAGCCTTCAACAGGCTTTTAAAGAGTTTGACAAAAAGATGCGGGGATATTTTACAAACGAAGCAATTGTAGTGGCTACAGAATCCAGAACCTCTTCTCCGGTTCGCATTCCCCGCAATGCTGAAACCTTGCAGCATCCTCAAATAAAAAATCTTTATCCATGTGCAGAAGGTGCTGGCTATGCCGGGGGCATTGTAAGTGCTGCAATGGATGGTGAAAATTGTGCAACTATGGCTATGTTAAGTATCAAAGCTTAAGTAACTCGAATTATATTTTGTAGTTATAGCAGTTACTTAATGCATTTTAATCCTTTTATAAATCATTTCACGAAAAAAAAAGGATCTTAAAGGCTACTAAACTATTTTTGCCACACAAATTAATATTATGCCCATATTGGAACTGCAAAACCTGAAAAAATATTTCGCTAATCAAAAAGCCGTGGATGATATAAGTGTAACTATTAATAAAGGGGACATTTTCGGCTTGCTAGGCCCTAATGGTGCCGGTAAAACCACACTCATAAGAATGATTACCGGGATTTTTTATCCGGATGAGGGACAAATAGTTTTTGATGGTAAAAAATTTGACCCTGTTAATGATGTAATTCATATTGGTTATATGCCCGAAGAGAGAGGCTTGTACAAAAAAATGAAAATCGGGGAACAGGCAATGTACCTGGCGCAACTGAAGGGCATGAAAAAAAATATTGCCTTTGAAAAAATAAAAGAGTGGTTTGTGAAATTTGAAATGGAAAGTTGGTGGAATAAAAAAGTAGAAGATCTGTCAAAAGGGATGAGCCAAAAACTTCAGTTTGTTACTACCGTATTGCACGAACCCAAATTGATTATTCTGGATGAACCTTTCAGCGGATTGGACCCTGTGAATAGTAATTTGATAAAAGATGAAATTTATAAATTGGCTCAACGCGGCTCAACTATTATTTTCAGTACACACCGGATGGAGCAGGTGGAAGAAATATGTAATCATATTATACTCGTAAACAAGGGAAAGAAAATTCTGGATGGAACGGTTAAGCAGGTAAAGCAAGAGTTTAAAGAAAATCTATTCAGCATTGGGCTTGCTCAGAATTTGTTGAATATAAATGGCGATGCTCCTTTTGAAATAAAAGGTAATGAGAAAGGAAACACGGTTATTAAAATAAACGAAGGCAACAGCTCGAATGATGTGCTAAGCTATCTGCTTCAGCATGGAAGCAACATACATTCCTTCAATGAAATACTTCCTTCCCTGAATGAAATTTTTATAAAATTAGTTGAAGGGACACCCTCAACAAGGCAATTTCAAGCTCAGTAATTTTTTTAAAAACTCAGACAATACCTAAAAATATTTTATGAATAAAATTTGGTTGATTATAAAAAGAGAATACATAACAAGAGTAAGAAATAAAACATTTTTACTTTCTACCATCTTATTACCATTGGTAATTGTTCTTTTTATTGTTGGTAGTGTATTCTTTGCATCAACATCCGGCGATAGCAAAAAAAGAATTGCAGTTGATGATAAAAACGGAGTGCTGGCGAAATTTTTAAAAAGCGATTCCTCTAAAATGGAATTCGTTTTTAATGCAGGCGTGGATACCAGCAATTTTGCCGGCAAAGGATTTGACGGTTATTTATATTCAGTAGATACTGTTGGGAAGATATTGTTATTGAAAACGGTAAAAGCGGCTTCTCCGGAAACAATGGAACGGATAAAGAGCAGGCTAAACAGTGCTTATGTGAGTGAGAAATTACTGGAAAAAAATATTACAGTAAATGAGGTCGATTCGATTAATAATGCTTCTTCTTCCTATTATTCTGTTGATAATACCGATGAGAAAAACAAAAATGTGAATTCGGGTATTAATGCCGGCATTGGAATGTTTAGTGGTATTTTAATTTATATGACGATGTTTATTTTTGGTGCAATGGTGATGCGGGGTGTAATGGAAGAAAAAACAAATCGCATAGCCGAGGTAATTGTGAGTAGTGTAAAACCATTTCAACTTATGATGGGTAAAATTTTAGGAATTGGTGCAGTTGGTCTTACTCAGCTTTTATTATGGATAATACTTATCACCATTATTTCATTTGCTGCACTATCCTTTCTGCCGTCAGATATGATGGCACAAGTACAACAGATACAAAATAATCCGGGTGTAATGACACCCAATGTGGCACAATATAGTGGTACAGCAAAAGCTATTGCAAATCTGTCATCATTAAACTGGGGATTAATTTTAGGAATGTTCCTGTTTTATTTTATTGGAGGTTATCTTTTTTATTCTTCTTTATTTGCTGCGGTAGGTAGTGTAATAAATGAAGACCCTCAGGAAGCACAATCCTTAATGCTCCCGATTATGATGCCGATTATTTTTTCATTTATAATTATGACAAGTAATGTGAATACTCCGGATAGTCCGATTATGGTATGGGCAAGCATCATCCCTTTTAGTTCTCCAATTGTTATGATGTCAAGAATAGCATCTGCACCACCGCTTTGGCAAATAGCCTTATCAATGGTCTCCTTAATAACTGGCTTTATTCTTACTACTTGGTTTGCGGCTAAAATTTATCGTACCGGAATTTTATTATATGGTAAAAAAGCAAGCTGGAAAGAAATGATTAAGTGGCTGCGTAAATCCTAATTCAAAAAAAAAAATTTTTGAAAGCACTCTGGTATTGTTATCCGAGTGCTTTTTTGTTAAAATTCTGTTGAATGACAAAAAACAATTAGTCAATACGAATAAAATCGTATGTTTGAATTCGAATAGCCGAAAAACAAATTTCTTAATCAACAATTTATTTTTATGAAACCTCAAACCTCTGTATTAAAACCGCTTGCTATAATTTTAGCAGTAGTTGTTTTATCTGTCATTCTTATTTCATGGGATTATCGGCCATCCGGTTTTCATTTTGCCGGCAATGCTAACTATTCCGATACCGTACCACCGAAAAAAAATAAAGCCGAACGTGAAAAGAAAGTTCGTGATTTGGATGAAGCTCTTGAAGAACTGGAAAATGCCGAGCTGAAAGTGGATATAGATAAAATAAAAAAGGAAATTGAAGAAGCCATGAAAAATTTTGATGGCGATAAGATAAAACTGGAAATAGAAAAAGCATTGCGGAATGTGGATATGAAAAAAATCCAGGCTGAAATAAATCAATCACTAGCAAAAATTGATGGCAATAAAATAAAACTGGAAATAGAAAACGCAATGAAGTCAGTTGATATGGATAAAATCAGAAATGAGGTAGAACTGGCAATGAAGGATGTAGATGTGAATAAAATAAAAGCTGAGATAGAAGAAAGTATGAAGAAAATGGATTTGGATAAAATAAAAATGGAAATCGACTTGAGCAAATTGAAGGACATGGAACTGGAACTTAAAAAAATTGGACCCGAAATTGAAAAATCATTAAAGAAAGCTAAAGTAGAAATTGAAAAAGCTAAAGTTGAGTTGAAGGAGTATAAGAAATTTGTTGATGGTCTGGAAAAAGATGGATTAATAGACAAAAAAGCTGGTTATAAAATTCAACATAAAGATGGCGAACTTTTCATTAATGGGAAAAAGCAGCCAGCCGATGTCTATAATAAATACAAGAACTTTTTAGAAAAACATCAATCCCTTAATCTTAACGCCGATGAAGATTTTGATATTAATATAGACTGAATCCAATTTTGAATAACGAATTAAAATCCCGTGTCAGGTTATTCTGATTCGGGATTATTTTTTGGATAACACAGGAAAATATTTCCCCTGTCGGTTTGTTCTTATCTTCGCACCCTTCTTATATGAGTAAAGTAAAAACAAACGGTGTAGTGCCGGAACTTATCAATCACGATGCAATTGAAGTTTTTGGTGCAAGGGTACACAACCTGAAGAATATTGATATTTCAATTCCCAAAAATAAATTGGTTGTTATCACGGGCATCAGTGGCAGCGGAAAATCATCCTTAGCTTTTGACACTATTTATGCAGAAGGTCAGCGAAGGTATATGGAAACTTTCGGTGCTTATGCACGTCAGTTCATAGGCGATATGGAAAGGCCTGACGTAGATAAAATTACCGGCTTGTCCCCAGTAATTTCAATCGAACAAAAAACCACGAATAAAAATCCCCGAAGTACGGTTGGAACAGTAACAGAGATCTATGATTTTCTACGTTTATTATATGCAAGAACCGGCGAAGCATATTCTTACAACACAGGTAAGCGAATGGTAAAATGGAGCGAAGATGAGATTGTAACCAATATTTTTAAAAAATTTTATAATAAAAAAATAATACTGCTTGCTCCGATTGTACGTGGTAGAAAAGGACATTATCGTGAATTGTTTGAAGATTTAAGAAAGAAGGGTTATCTGAAAGTCAGAGTAGATGGAGAAATAAAAGACATCGTTCCCAGGATGCAGGTTGATCGCTATAAAATTCACGATATCGAACTGGTAGTTGATCGGATGAAAGTGGATGAGGAATTTAAAACAAGAATCAGTCAGAGTGTACAGCAATGTTTGAAACTTGGAAAAGATTTAATGTTTATTGAGATGGCCTCCCCAAACCCCTCCGAAGGAGGGGCTTTAGATTCATTAAATAAAAAAAAATCTTCTAATAAGTCAGAAACTTCCATGATCCCTCCGCGTTCCGGCGGAGTCGGGGGGGCTTCATATTCAAAACTATTAATGTGCGAAGAAACAGGAATCAGTTATGAAGAACCATCACCCAATGCTTTTTCATTTAACTCACCATATGGTGCTTGCCCGGTTTGTAAAGGGTTAGGAAATGTTTATACGATAGACATGAATGAAGTTTTATCCGACACATCCAAAAGTGTAAAGGAGGGTGGTATTGCTCCATTAGGTGAGGAAAGAAATGCCAGTGTATTTCTTCAGGTGGCAGCATTTGCCGCTAAGTATAAAATTAAATTAGATAAAGCCGTTAAAGATCTTCCTCAGGCACAGATGGATTTATTACTCTATGGAGATAAAAATATTAATTCTTCACTTGAAGTAGATGTGAATGATGAATCGGTTCCGCATGAATATACGGGCAGTTATGAAGGCATCATTCCCATGCTTAAGAGATGGTTTTCTTCATCGAATAGTACCGAATCGTTACGGGAATGGGTGCAACAATTTATGACTTTAAAAACATGTAACTCCTGTAATGGGGCAAGATTAAAAAAAGAAAGTTTGTGGTTTAAAATTTTGGGAAGAAATATCGCAGAGCTGAGCGAAATGAATCTGGATAATCTTGCAGCCTGGTTTGATGGGATCGAATTAAGAATTACTGATAAACAAAAAGCGATTGGCAAGGATGTATTGAAGGAAATAAAAGAACGTTTACAATTTTTGTTAGATGTTGGATTAACTTATCTGACTCTAAATAGATCTTCTAAATCATTAAGCGGTGGAGAAAGTCAACGCATTCGGTTGGCAACTCAAATAGGATCTCAATTGCAAGGAATCACTTATATTTTAGATGAGCCATCAATTGGTTTACATCAACGGGATAATCACCGGTTGATTGATGCTTTGAAAAACTTAAGAAATATCGGCAATAGTGTTTTGGTGGTGGAACATGATAAAGATATTATGCTTGCAGCCGATCATTTAATTGATATTGGTCCGCTTGCCGGTTTTCATGGCGGAAGAATTGTAGCACAGGGAGAACCTTCGGCATTATTAAAAATAAACACACTTACTTCTTCTTATATCAATGGATTTAAAAAAATTGCAATTCCGGGGGAAAGAAGAAAGGGAACGGGAAATTTTATCGAACTGAAAGGGGCAAAAGGAAATAATCTTCAATGTGTAAATGTAAAATTTCCTTTGGGAAAATTTATTGTTGTTACCGGAGTCAGCGGTAGCGGAAAATCAACATTGATAAATGAAACTCTTTATCCGATTCTTTCAAAACATGCTTATGATTCAAAAACGATACCGCTTGAATATAAATCGGTAAAAGGGCTTGAACATATTGATAAAGTAATTGAAATAGATCAAAGTCCTATTGGAAGAACACCGCGAAGCAATCCCGCAACGTATTGCGGATTTTTTACTGACATCCGAACTTTGTTTGCCTCTATTCCTGAAGCAAAAATTCGGGGATACACAGCTGGTCGTTTTTCTTTTAATGTAAAAAGTGGCAGGTGTGAAGTATGTGAAGGTGGGGGTATGCGGGTTATTGAGATGAATTTTTTACCAGACGTATATGTGCATTGCGAAAAGTGTAATGGGAAAAGATATAACAGAGAAACGTTGGAAATCCGGTACAAAGGAAAATCAATTGCCGACGTATTAAATATGACAGTAGAAGAAGCAACCGATTTTTTTAGAAACATACCTTATATTTTTAGAAAAATAAAAGTGCTGGAAGAAGTGGGGTTGGGCTATATCACGTTAGGTCAGTCTGCGGTAACGCTAAGTGGCGGCGAAGCACAACGTGTAAAACTTTCTACCGAGTTGGGCAAAAGAGATACGGGTAAAACGTTTTATATTTTAGATGAACCAACTACGGGTTTGCATTTTGAAGATATACAACATTTATTGGATGTATTAAATAAACTGGCCGACCGCGGCAATACGGTATTAGTAATAGAACATCATATGGATGTGATAAAAGTAGCTGATCATGTTATTGATATTGGGCCTGAAGGTGGAGACGGAGGCGGCAAAATCTTATTTGAAGGAACACCAGAAGAATTATTGAAATGCAAAGAAAGTTATACTGCTGATTTTTTGAAATTGGAACTTATACCAATTTGATTATTATATTAGTCAAAATTATTCCGGTATAATACCGAGAGCCTTACAGTTACACATATCCCATTGGAGTATTTAATATAACGATTCGGTATTAAATAAAAAAAGTCCCGCAGTTTTTTTTGCGGGACTTTTTTTTATAAATAATATCAATTAAAAAGCGAATTAATATTAGCTCCGGGATATGAAACACCAATTATTGAAGTTAGAATTTTGTTGACAATCAAACCGATAAGAATAAAGACAACTATCATTACTATTAATGAAACTACATAATAGCTAACCTGCTTGTCTTGCGGCGTATTTTTTAATTTAGGTAAACCGAGATATAAAAGGTACAAACCATATAAACCGGCCAGACTACCCACAATTGCTAATGAAGGCAATATTGCAAACAATCCACCTATCCATGCAGGTGTCCAGGAATAAGCAACTAATTGTACTGACTTACCCATATTTTTTTCTGATCCGAAACTTGGGGCTAATGCATCAATAATAAATGCACTTACAAAAACACTTAATAAAGCACCGATTAAGACTGTAAGGCCATGTAAAAGCCCCAAATCCATTCCTTTTAGTTTTATGCCAAATCCGAAATTAACTCCAATTAAACCATAACCGATAAAAGCAGCAACAGCTGCTGCCCCGGCAAGAGGTAAAACATAGCCTGTTATTATTCCGGGAGTATTGGGTTGTTCACCATTTATTACATCCCATTCTTTCTGAGGAGTGATCAAAATGTTTTTGACACGATCTATTATATTCATAAAAGTAAATTTTGGTTATGCTAAAAGTATGCAATGCTTTTCAGAATTGAATAAAAAAGAATTACAGGTGTGAGTATGTTGTGAATGGGAATAAAGAAATTAGAATGACTTTGAAGTGGAAAGCATTAGTAAACGGAAGAAAAAGATTGGAAAAAAAATGTTTTTTTTCTTTTGAGGAAAGAAAAATTTACCCGTAATATCAGGCAGGAAAGGGTAGGAGCATCTTTTTTAATATGACCGGAACCGGCCCGATGCATATTATCTCAGATGGTTACCATTCCCTGCCTTACGGGTTGTTATGGCAAAAAAAGAACTACAGGGTTGAATACAAAAAGCAGGCAGAAAGTGTTCGAATAAAATATATACAAATGAGAGTACCAATAGAGAACGGATCAGGTTTTTTTAACCAGGTATCATATTCTATCGAGCTCTCTGCCGCTTATTGTTTTTAGGTTAAGAAAAATAAGTAAAGATCTTTTTATCTGATTTCAAATTTCCCGGTTGCTTTTTCTTCATCTTCATTAAACACATGATACGTGTAAACTCCTTTTTCCAATCCGGTTATTTTAAAATGTTCATTTGTTTTCATTTTTCGGTTTACCACCAGGGTACCTTCCAGATCAAACACAAAAAAA
>JANPEU010000235.1:0-5319 GCA_031423175.1 Bacteroidota bacterium | reverse complement strand
CCACGACGTACCTGCACATTATTACCAAGAATTAATTTAGTTGAAAAGTCGCCGAATTCTTTATCCAACGTAACAATGAAATCCGAGTTGATACGATTACCATAAGAAGCTGCATCACTTACAGCACCTAAATAATCATTTCTTGCACGGAAAATTCCATCATAGTCATTATACTGTGGATCAAAAGTTTTAGCTAATGATCTTGCATGGTTTGTAAATGCAAATTTACCAGATGTGCTTTTACCAAATGAATTGGTTATGGCTGTACCCAAACGATAAGTAAAATCTAACCAGCTTGTAGGTTTCAGATTTAAAGTAAGGTTTGCGTTGAAGTAGCTATTTCTTGTATCGTTACGATTATTATCCAATAAAAACCATGGATTATCGTAGTAGTCATTGTAATAACCATTGGGGTTTGCAAACTTATTATTTTTCCAGTCTTTTAACTCACCCATTGGTATTGCACTAGCAGCATTTAAAGCCCAGAAATAAAAGTCAGTTGTTGTACGCTGAGAACGATCAACTGTATAAGTTGCATCAAAAGATGTCTTGAACTTACCATATGTTTTACTGGCATTCATTCTCAAGGCATCGCGGCTATATTCATCTTTAGGAACGATTCCGTTTGTTCTTACATCCTGAAAAGACAAATAATAAGAACTGCTGGCATCACCACCAGAAATAGAGATATCATTTTGCATTGTATTTCCGGTATTCCAAAAAGCTTCACGATTTTTATCGTTATTCTGATAAGGAATAGTCAAAACACTACCATCTTCAAGAACACGGCCTATTTGACGGATACTTCCATCATAAGGATCACCGTATTGCTGATTTTCAAATGGGCGATAGTTTTCTTGTTGAGTGGAACCATAATGTGAACCCATACCATGTGTAGTATTAAACTTAGGTAAGTATGCAACGCTTTCCAAGTTACTTGTATGTGTGAAGCTAACTTGTGGTTTACCACCACCTTTTTTAGTGTTAATTACAATTACACCATTCACTCCATCAGAACCATACAATGCTGCAGCCTGGCCACCTTTCAAAGCAGTTACACTTTCAATATCATTTGGGTTAAGGTAGTTAATAGTGTTCGAAGGAACCGGAACACCATCCAGAACTATTAAAGCCTGGTTATTACCGCTGATAGAACGATTACCACGTAATACGATACGAGGTGTTGCGTTTACAGCAGCACTTGTATTCAAAATCTGAAGACCAGCAACTTTACCAGATAGTGCCTGGGCAATGTTAGTAGGTCTGCCTACACTAAATTGCTCGTTCTTAATTGTTGTGTTAGCATACCCAATTTCTTTAGGTCTTCTTTTTACACCTAAAGCGGTAGTAACAACAACTTCTTTAAGCTGCTCATCTTTTGAAGTAAGTGTAATCTGTACACTATTTGAAGCTGGAGTTATTGTTTTAGCTTCAAAGCCCGAACCAGTTACAGTAATTGAAGCACCAGTTTTGATTTTGATGCTAAAAAGACCGTTGGCATCGGCTTTTGCACGATTCGTGGTGCCTGTTTCTGTAATTGTGGCAAAAGGTACTCCTTCGTTTTTGTCATCTCGTACTTGACCAGAAACCGTTCTAGTCTGTCCGAAGGCTAATGCATTAAAGAGCATTAGCACTGCTAGCAGTGATGCGAATTTTCTCATGTTAAAGTAAATTTTAAAATTAAAAAGCATTAATTGCAATGAAAACCGTCCATTCTCATCGCAAGGTTATGTCTCTGAGACAGCCTTACCATTGAAAATGCTGCGCAATGTATAAGTTTTTTTTAACAAAAACTTAATTGGTCAAAAAAAAATATCAACTGTTAGTGAGGAAATCTATAAAACCATGATTGCCTGAACTCTAAGCTCTGATTTTTTATTCCCTTCTATTTCATCTAACCCAGAGCCAATCGTCTTTTTATTATTATAAATAGTTTGCCCCCATTTAAACCAGACTGACAATTTTTTGCTGATGCCGTAATTCAGGTTCAGGTAATACCGCCAGCCTTTATCAAAAAAGACAGGGATGGAGAAATAATATAAAACATCGTTTTCGTAGGCATATAAACGGCTATTATACCCATCGCTTTCAAAATATTGAAGCCGCATATTTCCGGAAATCGGGCTTAATGCCGGTTTATATAAAATATCAAAATAAGATAAGAATCCTTTTTCACTTTTCTCGCCTTTCTTATCATACCATAATATATCAATCCTATTTCGGAGGGTAAAAGAGGAATTGACGTTAAATCGAATTTGCGTCCTCCAATTCTGTCTCGGAGTTTTCACCAGATAATTAGTTACACTATTGTTATCCTGTTGATTTGCTTCTTTTGTTTCATTTCTGAATCTTGTAAAAATCTCAGTTTGTTTATTTGGAGTATACGTTAGTTGTGCAAAAAAATCGCTGCCACTACTCGGCGCATCAACCAGATATTTTAACCAGGGAAATTTGAATAGATCTATATAAGCATCGAATCTCCACATTGAAGCAGGTCTAATACTTATTCCGACAAATAATCCATTTTCGTTTGTGGGATATGTATTTTCTGTAAACGCATTCCCATTAATAGATTGATATTGCTCACTGATTTTACGATGTACAATTGAAATATCAATAGTTGGATCTACACTAACAAGCAACCCATTTACAAATGCCATTTTAAAATCTTTTGTGGTTGCTGCTTCTCCAAAAAAATGAAGATTACGATGAGTGTAACTATAATCAATACTGAAATTACTCCAACTTTTTCCGCTTATTGCATATAAATTATAGGGCTCATTTCTTTTTTGGACCGGTAATGAAAAATTGAAATGAATTCCATTTAAACCAACATGCCATTTCCCGGATTTGTATTTAATATTTCCACCTACAGAAAATTGATTGACACTATTTTTATCTTTCGTTTCATTCAGAGTCCGGTTATACCCGGAATTAAGAAATGAAGAAATAAAGTCTTCATTATTCACGGTGTCTGCTACAAAATTTGCATTGAGTTTTCTGATAGATGCAAATACTGTCGTTTCAAATTTTCCAGATTGATAAGTAACTCCTGCACCCCGATGAAAATTAAATTCTCCTGCAGAATTATAAGGTCGTAACACCGTTGATTGCCGTTTTATATTTATCACATCTACACTTTTTCTAAATGCAAGACTCTGCCATTGAATTAATCCCTGACCAAGATTTACTGTAAAATCGCCAAGGGCAATTGCTTTAAACTTTCCGATGTTTCTTGCAAAAAAATGAAACGAATAAAAATCAAAGCCCTTATTTTGGGCTCCTTTCAAAAACTGTTCGCCAGCGTCTTTATCACCAACAATTCCATACTGCAATAAATTTTTATAGGTATAACGATAACGAAAAAAAATCTTTTGCGGTCTGCCTAGATATTTTGTACCTGTAGTTGATTTATCAAAGCCCTTTGATTTTTCCAAAACCTGGGAAACTCTTAGTAAAAAACTATACTCGCCATCCTTTAATCTTTTACTGAATTCATCTTTTATTACTACAGAATTGTTTACAGTTATTAGTGGAAGAATTTTTTTTATTGTAAATAAATCCCAGGATGGAACTGCCTGCAATTCGTAAATACTTATTAATCTTCCAAATAATCTCCGGTAAGTAATTAAATTATCAATTTGTAAATCAGAAATGATTTTTAATTCCCTCAGTTCATCGGCTGTTGCATTATTAATATTAACCGGGTTTTTTATAAACTGCTGCATCTGCTGCAAATAACTATCGTCCTCAGTTTCTGATTGGTCTGCATCAGTTAAATTTTCCAATTGCTGTTCTACGTTTGAAGTGGTTGTTTCCTGAGCTAGAGTGAAAAGTGAGTAGTGAATAGTGAATAACATAAACACGATATATAATATGTGACCTTTTCTACTCAAGATTTTATTTTTCTATTTCAGTTGTGGCTTTTGATTTGCCATTAAAAATCAGCAATAGTCCGGGAGTAACTCCCAATAGCGGATGATGACTTGTTGTAATATCTAACCGGAATGATTTTAATTGTAATCCGATACCGGCATAAATAGTGGAAGTTGCTGTTGAAATGCCTGCCCGTGCTAATAATTGTGGTAAAAATTTATACTGCATCCCTCCATTTACAGTTACCGGTTTATTTTCTTCTTTCAGAATTTCAGCGCTTACAAAAAATTTATCTGATGCTTCATAACCCAATCCGGCTGTATAAACGGATGCCAATTTTTCCTGTTTATCATTTCCAAATTTTCCACCAACAGGGTTATAAGCATGAAACCCGGCATGTAATTTTTCTGAAAGATGCATAAGAGTTCCAATTTGAAAATTGATTGCCGAACTTTTTCCATAACCAGCAATTTGTAGAGCGTTATAATCAAACTGAACACCGATATCAACTTTGCTTCCTAATTTTCTTGCATAAGCAAGTCCGAGTTGTGTTTCATTATACTCACTAAAACCAAAATATCCTGCCTGTAGTCCAAAATTGCCCGATGAGGTAGGTAATGCAACGGCAGCGGAATAATAATTTAGTTCACTCAATAAAAATCGCCTTTCGCCATAAACACCGGCAGTCGCATTTTTGATTTGTACTAATGCAGCCTGATTCGATGTAAATGAAAAAACATCTGCCTGAGAAATACTGTATGCACCTAAACCCAGATAGGGAGAAGCAACAGGCTTTCTGGTTACCTGTGCGAGAATTTTTTCGGAAATAAAAAAACAGAATATGAAAATGAAGACTATCTTTTTCAAAAAAATAAATTTTCTGTAAGATAATTTTTTTAACTGAATAAAAAGTTATTGAAAACGGATGAGAATAAACAATACAGCATCTCATTTGACTAGTTACCTCTCCTTATCTTTGCGCCATGAAAATTTTAGATGGTAAATTGACTGCCCAGGCTATAAAAGATGAATTGAAAATAGAAGTAGCACAGTTGGCTGTTGAAGGCAAAAAAATTCCTCATCTTGCTGCAATATTAGTGGGGAGTAATGGAGCAAGCGAAACATATGTTGCTGCTAAAGTAAAAGCTTGTGAAGAATCAGGATTTAAATCAACATTAATCCGGTTTGAAGCTAAGAATCGGAAAATAAATTGATTGATTTAATTCAAAAACTCAATAATGATCCTGATGTGGATGGTATATTAGTTCAATTGCCTTTACCCAAACATATCAACGATGAAAATATTATTAATGCAATAGATCCGGATAAAGATGTAGATGGATTTCATCCGGTGAATGTTGGCAAAATGGTACAGGGACTTTCCACTTTTATTCCAGCGACACCTTATGGAATAATGCTATTGCTTGAACATTACAAAATAGA
>JANPEU010000234.1:0-1868 GCA_031423175.1 Bacteroidota bacterium | reverse complement strand
CTCACTTTGTATGTTAAGTGTTTTGTTATTTAAAAAAATGTCATCAAACTTATCTGATCTCCCACCTTGCGGTTCGCTTTTAATATGCATGGAGCCTGTAACATTGTAATATGGGGTGGCATAACGCAGATATATATATGCCGAGAATAAGGCAAAAGCTACCGATAAAATGAATACGGGTAAAAAGCGTACATATTTATAAAACAGGTCTTTCAGACTCAGACTGAAAAGTTCGCTTTTACCAGCATTTGTTGCCGGCTGAATTATGTTCCCATTAAAATTATCAGACATGAATTTTTTTTCTTAATTAATTGCTGTTGAAGATTCTGTCGTAAATAAAAACAAGGCTGGTAATCAGCCCGATTGCTGCCGTTATTTTTTGCCATTTTACCTGATCCTCTACCCGGTTTTTGGATTTGGTTGGCTCAACAAGTATTACATCATTTTGCAAAAGATGATAATA
Organism: Bacteroidota bacterium; assembly: GCA_031423175.1. Taxonomy (GTDB): domain Bacteria; phylum Bacteroidota; class Bacteroidia; order Chitinophagales; family Chitinophagaceae; genus VBAR01. Next base: position 1,405 of record JANPEU010000234.1, on the reverse strand, counting down.
GGGTGAGTTAAACATTTCATTTGAAGATAAATTTACTGTGCCGAATTCTCTTGTGCCATCTATTTCACGAATTACCCGTACTGTTTCTTTTTTTCCAAACTGTGTAATACCACCTGCAAGACCGATCGCTTCAAGAATATTTAATTTCTCTCCGGGAATATTTATTACTCCTTCCTTATTTACTTCGCCTATAAAAGTTATTTTATAATTTAACCAGCGGATGATTACCGAAGGATTTTTAAGTACCCCGTCCTGATCGCCTAATTTCTTTTTTATAAAATCTTCTAATTGTAGTTTGGTCATCCCTTCAACTCTTATTTTTCCAATTTCAGGGTATTCTATATCGCCATTCACATCTACCAGATAGCCATTAACATTACTACCCGTAGTGGACAGATTATAGGGTGCGTCTACTTTTTCTTTATCCAATGCTCGGCTATAAACCTGAATGGCAAGTAAATCACTTTTTTGAATTTTTAATTCAGGAAATTTTACTGCATTTTTAATCGTAGTGTCCCGCATTTGCTCCAGATATTGAGGAGCTCTTTTCTGTGTACCGCAAGAAGTAATGAGTGCGGAAGCAAACAGAAATAAAATCAGATGTTGGAATTTCATTGATACTTATTATTAAAGTTGAAGCTGTTTCTTATAGCTTCATTGATTTTGGTTTTAACTAAATCGAAGATAATTTAGTTCTTTCAATATGAGCAACTAAAATATATCCAAGACTGTCAATTGCCACTTTCACTGTTTTTTGTCTCAGCGTTACAATCTTTCCCTGTTGATCCATCAATGGGCCGCCAGTTATTATTACCCGTTGATTTATTTTTAAATCCATTGCTTTCACTTCCACATTTTCATACTCATCTAAAAAGCGTTTGATGGCTATTATTTCTTTTTCTTTAATAACGGCTGGCTTACCATTCCAATAAACAAAATTGATAACTCCGTTTGTCATTCTCACATTCGTTCTTTCATCTTCATTCACTTTCACAAAAACATAAGATTTAAAAAGGGGTTCTTCTACCGTTTTTATCCGATCACTCCAACGTCTTCTTATTTTATTGAGCGGACAATAACTCTCTACGCCTTTTTCGAATAAAAGCTTATTTACTTTTTTTTCCCAGCGGGGTCTGGTATAAATGGCAAGCCATTTTGGATTTGGCATACTAAGTTTCAACGAAAGCTTCGCCATCTCAGTTACATAAAAATTTTTATAAAACTGGTTATCAATGGCATTGAGTAATAAAAAATCAATAACAGTTGCCTGCTATTTTATGCTTGCAAATATACGTGGAAATGTAAGTGGGGGATTAAGTAAAAGAACAGATTCTGAACGAATTGTCCCCAAGAGTTAATAACTAAGAATTGATTTTTACAAGCTTATCAACTAACTTGTATTCCC
>JANPEU010000233.1:0-1670 GCA_031423175.1 Bacteroidota bacterium | reverse complement strand
ATCAAGACGTGACTTTATGCCGTTCGGTGAAGAAATCACAAACAATATCGGCGAACGAGCAGCGGAAAGTCTGAAATACGGCGTCGCGGATGGCATCAGGCAGAAATTCACGGGTTATCAAAAGGATGATGAAACTTCTCTGGACTTTGCCGAAGCAAGAATGTATGAGAATCGGCACGGCAGATTCACGGCGGTTGACCAATATAATATTGTTGTAGAAATTAAAGAGGAAAAAAATAGAGAAAAGGCTAAAGCTAAATTAAACCGATATATTAGTCAGCCTCAGCAATGGAATCGTTATGTTTATACAGTAAACAATCCATTGAAATATACGGATCCAACAGGAGATGTAATTTGGATAACAGGAACAGAAAAAGAAAGAAATATTGGGCTTCAACGAATTAGAAATCTTCTTGGCGAAGAACGAATGAAATTTGTTAAAATGGTGTCTATTTCTACTGATGATGGGGAGATATACAGGCTTTCGATTAACGATGAAGATGTTGCTGCTTTTCAAAAAATTGGTACTGATGATATTAATAAAGAATATAGTTTCGGAATGGGCGAAATGATAAACTCTGATGAGGTTATTGAATACAGAGTAACGGAAAAATTTGTAAATTTTAAAGGTTATACAATTGACCTAAATACAGATCTTTATTCTGGAGCACTGACGGTATCAGGCGAAGCTAGCACTACAGGGAATATTCAAATTTATGTCAGTCCAAGAGCTGGCGAAATAGCAACTGAAGTGGCAAGAAGGAGAGGTGGTTCGACAAATCTAACAAGCGATGGCAAGGCTTTTAAACCCACAAATACAGAAGTTGACGCACATGAATTTGGACATGCTTGGGATAGATTCAAAGAACTAGGCCCGCGTGCAATGCGACCTACATTTACTGGTGAACCTGGTTGGAAGGTATTTGAAAATGCTGCAAGGACATGGACAAACAATCCTCAAAGAAGAATAAAACACAATTAATTTCCTTTGAAAAGACTTTTCTTTGCTCGTTTTACAATTAGCGATGAAATATACAAAATATGAAACAGACATGATTAGGGGAAAACACAAAAGGGGATGAAAATTTGGTGCAACGTAGAGGGTTGTGTTAAAAAAGAAAGATAAGGTAACTGCTAAGAACAAAAGGATGTTGCTACGAGCACGCAGATGAAATTTTCCAACCTTAGCAGTTACATTATCTTCTATTTCTTTCCCCAAGCGATTGCGAAAACTACTCGCTCTCGTTTAATTGTGTCTTTCTTACAGGTTTATCACCAAATTTATACTTTTAAGGAGAATTATTTTCAGATGAAAACCCATATTCGAAATAAACCGTTTAATTTAGGTGTCACACTCGGGCTCTTGCTATTTATTACTTTAAATTATTTTAGTTATTTGCATAACGTCTGTTCAAGTAATGTAGATGATTGTGGATGGGAGTTTGGTTTTCCTGTTTATTTTTACAGGGAAGGCGGATTTGTTGGTTTTAAGGAAATTATTTGGGTAGGATTAATTATTAATATTTTAGTTAGTAAAACAAATTAAATAACATCATCCATTAAGGTAATATTGTATAAGACAATTTCGGTAATGTCGGATGCCTTAAAAGTCTTTTCTGATCAACTTCCTTCGCCAATGATGGTTGTTTGAGCGGATAAAACTTGGCATT
>JANPEU010000232.1:0-9828 GCA_031423175.1 Bacteroidota bacterium | reverse complement strand
TATTGATAGCTGCGAGCAATTTGCTCTCTTCAGCTTTTTCTGTTTGAGAAACTATATCCAGTGCTTTGATGAAATCTGCATCTTTTAAATGCGAAGCTTTGCTAATGTCACTTTTCAACTCTTTCACGAATTCGTCAGTATCATATAAACCAGCCAGGTTAAAAATACTTTTTTCGTTCCCAATACTTCTGAGATAGTTCTTTATTGCATCTTCAATAATAGTTTCATTATTAATGTCACTATCTTTTGTACTAATATTATCTAGAATAGTGCTTAGCAACGCTTGCCTGTGTATAAGCCTGTTCCATTTCATCAATCTTTTTATATTTTCTCCCTGGGGTTTACCATCAATCACTATAAACCGGATTCCCGCACCCACACCTGTTCCTGGTCTTAGTTTGCCAAAAGCAACAGTATCTGATTCAGATGTTCCCAGAGAAAGAGTAAAGGTTTTATAAATAGACTTAAAAATATTTTTTTCAGGGAGGAGAAATTCTTTTGCTTCGAATCGAGTCGAATCTTTTTTAGGATTTTTCCAATAATAGGGTGTTGCCTCAAAAGCCATATTAGGTTTTAGCCGCTTATTTACTACCGCATTTTGAATCCCACCAATAAATTGTGAAGGCGATGATGGCCGTTGAATATTTTCAGGCTCTACGCCCAGCATTACGTAAGCGGGTGAAGAATTTAGCTTTAAGGTTTGAAACTCAGGGGTAGGATCTTTTTTTTGACCAGCTGCTGGAAATTTTATTGAATAAAAAAGCAAAAAAGCAATTAAGTTAATAGTAATACATTTCATGGCAATAAATTGAACTGGATAAATGAATAAAAATTTGATGGGTTTTTCGTATCACTTTCTTTTATAAACTCATCTAATAGTGTATCTCCTGCTTCAATTTTCAGAGAATATTTAACTATCGCTGGTGTTTCATTTTCAGCATCATCTCTGAACCGTGATATATGAGATGTAGCAAAAAGTTTTTTATCCTGAAGATTTTTTGGATAGTCAAGCTTTAAATCGAAAGGCTCAGGTATTTTATTTGGATAAATATCTTTTCCTCTCAACGAAATATTATGAAATGCAGCATATTGCCACCCTTTTTCTTTTAAAAGAACTTTTACAGTTATATACAGCATAGTGTCTTTGAATACTTCAGGCACGTTATAAACCGTCGGCGTTACAGGCCGTACATCGAGAGATATTGGGTTTTGATTAACTGTTGGCATAGTTGTATTTTTTTTGATATTTGAAAATTATTTTTAGCCGATATCAATTCTTTATTTAAGAATTTTTAAAAACTCCTGAATCTATAATTTTAAAATAAATTACATTACACAACCCCACCCCGTGTTTTCACGGACTATAATTTTAAAGTCATTCAATAAAAGATTAATAGGGAGAATTTCTAACCCGAAAGTAAAGGATTATTAAAGCGAAGTCAATACCACGAAAGAGGTATTTTTATAAAATAAGAAGCCAATTTTATATCGTAATCAAAGTTTTGTTTTAAATCGTTCTACCATTTCTTTTTTCCAACCAACAAAACTTCCGTCAATTATTTTTTTTCTTGATTCTGCAACTAACCATAAATAAAAAGCAAGATTATGTACACTGGCTATGGTGAATCCTAAAAATTCTTTTGCTTTCATCAAATGACGGAGATAGGCTTTACTGTAATAATTACTTACTTCACAATCTAAACCATCATCTAATGGCGTAAAATCATTCTCCCATTTTTTATTGTCAATATTAATAACGCCCTGGGTGGTAAACAACATTGCGTTGCGTCCGTTGCGGGTGGGCATTACACAATCAAAAAGATCTATACCCATGCTGATACATTCCAGCATATTCCAGGGTGTGCCTACTCCCATTAAGTAACGGGGTTTGTTGGCGGGTAAGTTATCGCAACACCAATCACATATTTCATACATTACATTTTCCGGTTCACCAACACTTAAACCACCAATGGCATTACCCGTAGCATTTTTTCCGGCGATGTATTCACAGCTTTCTTTTCTTAATTCTTTAAATGTGCCGCCTTGAACTATTGGAAATAGATTTTGTGTGTAGTTGTATTTATCTTTTGTTGAATTAAATTGATTAAAACATCTGTCGAGCCAGCGATGTGTAAGCTCCATACTTTTTTTAGCATATTTAAAATCGCTGCCGCCGGGCGGGCATTCATCAAATGCCATTATTATATCGGCACCAATACTGCGTTGTATATCCATCACACTTTCGGGAGTAAATAAATGTTTGCTGCCATCTATATGACTTTGAAATGTGACACCCTCTTCTTTAATTTTCCGGGTTCCTGCCAAAGAAAAAACCTGGTAACCACCACTGTCAGTCAGTATTGGTTTTTTCCAATTCATGAATTGATGTAATCCACCTGCCTGTTCAATCACATCTACACCCGGTCTTAAATATAAATGATAGGTATTGCCTAAAATGATTTGGGCTTTTACTTCTTCTGCCAATTGTTTTTGTGTAACTGCCTTTACACTACCTGCTGTACCCACAGGCATAAAAATTGGCGTAAGAATTTCACCATGATCAGTCGTAATCTTTCCTGCTCTTGCTTTGGAATTTTTATCAGTGCTATTCAGTTCAAATTTTAATGCTGGCATATTGAGGCACAATTTAAGGAATAAGCCGTGAGCCTTAAACTTCTTGCTTTCTTCAATTTAAAATTTGAAATTTTCAATATTCAATATTAAATATTCAATCTAAAATCTGTCTTTCTTATCTTCGCCGCCATGCCAACCATCCACTGGACCGAATTACTTTTTTATTCATTAATTGCTGTTACAGTCATTCAACTTTTCTATTATTTATATTTTTTCAGTCGTGTAGCATTTTATAAAATTAAATCAAAAGAAAAATCGCAGCAGCATCCTGTGTCTGTTGTGGTATGTGCACGGGATGAAGATGAAAACCTGGCAAGAAACCTGCCCGGTTTGCTGGTACAGGATTATTCTTCTACCTATGAAGTAACAGTTATCAATGACAATTCAGAAGATGATACAAAGTATATTTTACAGGAACTAAAAAAAACTTTTAAAGACCGGCTACAAGTGGTAGAACTTACCCAGGAAGCAAAATTAATTTCAGGAAAAAAATATCCGTTGAGTATTGGTATTAAAGAAGCCAACCATGAAGTACTACTCCTTACCGATGCTGATTGTGTACCCTCCAGCGAACATTGGGTATATAAAATGCAGAATGCCTATACCGACGAAAAAGAAATAGTATTGGGCTATGGTGCTTATCATAAAACAAAAGGATTGCTGAACAAATTAATCCGTTTTGAAACATTCCACTCAGCTATTCAATATCTTTCATATGCCCTGGCAGGCATTCCGTATATGGGTGTAGGCAGAAATTTATCTTATAAAAAGAATTTGTTTATGCGTAGCAAAGGATTTTCATCCATCAATCATATACCCGGTGGAGATGATGATTTGTTCATCAATAAAGTAGCAACAAAAAATAACACGGCAGTTCTGATTGATAAAGAAGCGATGACCTATTCTATTCCAAAAAAAACATTTGGTGCCTGGCTGCGTCAGAAAACAAGGCATTATTCAACTTCAAAATTTTATAAACCGATACATAAATTTCTGTTGGGCCTTTACTCTATTACTCAATTTGTTTTTTATCCGATATTGATTACTACAATTATTTTTTACAATTGGCAACTGGCATTAATTGTTTTTACTGCAAGGCTGCTTGTTCAGGGAGTTATCTTTTATTTTTCTATGAAAAAATTAAATGAACAAGATTTGTGGATCTGGTTTTTGTTTTTCGATCTCTGGATGTTCTTTTATTATATACTTTTTGCACCAGCTTTATTTAGAAAGACAAGAAATGAATGGTGAGACAGTGATCAGTCAGCAGTCAGAATTCAGCAGTCAGCAGTCAAAAAAGTTAACAAGTCTTTTTATATTATTTGACAATAGGAAATATGCAATAATCAATAAACGATATTCAACACTCAAGTCTTTTATTCACAACCTGCCCAACAAAGTTTTAAGGTAGGGAGTTTTAAATATTTTAATCTGCAATCTCCATGGATTTATTACTAAAATACTTTTCTGATTTTATACCGCAGCAGCTTAAGCAATTCAAAGCCCTGGATGAATTGTATAAAGACTGGAACCGAAAAATCAATGTTATTTCACGAAAAGATATTGATAGCTTATATGAAAAACATGTATTGCATTCATTAGGCATCGCTGCTGTTTTTGATTTTAAAGCGGGCACAGAAATAATCGATATCGGAACAGGGGGTGGCTTTCCCGGCATTCCGTTGGCTATTTATTTTCCGGAAGTAAAATTTCATTTGGTGGATAGCACTTCAAAAAAGCTGAAAGTAGTGCAGGAAGTTGCAGATGCAATTGGTTTAAAAAATATAACAACGCAACATACCCGTGCTGAAGAAATAAAAAATAAAAAGTTTGATTTCGCCGTTTCAAGAGCGGTAGCACCACTTAAAGATTTGTGGTATTGGAGTTTGCCATTGTTGAAGAGTAGTTTACAATCAACGATACAATTTAATTCTCACCTGCCCGGTCTCATCTGCCTTAAAGGTGGCGATTTAACCAATGAAATAAAAGAAAGCGGCAAAAAACCTCATATCAACAGCATTGTAGAAATTTTTAATGAGCCCTTCTTTCAAGATAAATACCTGCTTTATCTACGCCGCTGAAAAATACCTCTTTCGTGGTATTGTCTGGTATCGCCTACACCTATAGCTTTGGGTCATTAAAAAGACTCGATTGCAAAAAACCAAATAAGCATTGGTAAACCGTTAATCATTATTTATTATAGTTCCCTTCAAGCATGCAATCGAAAGCCCTTTCCAGAAAAAGAAAGTCCCTCAATCCGGGGGGCTTTTCTTTTTTACCTAGTACTACCACTTCAATTCAATTTTATTATTTTTTCTTTCCACATCAGCCATGCGCTGACTTGGATCAATTTCTACCGAAATAATATCTGTCAGTTTGCGACTCGTTTCTATTATAAATGTATCATGGGTCCATTTCCATGCATCATAACTTTTAAACGAAATTGCATTTCCCCATTCATTTTGTTTTGCCCCAAATTGTAAATACATCGGTATAGAATGCATTTCTCTGGTACCATCTTTAAAACTCAACTGGCAATCAACCGGCATTGGCATCAAACCAATTTTTTTTAATCTTATTTTGGTCATTTTATTTTCACTCCATAAACTGTCAATGGAATAATCAATTGTCCGTGTTGAATTAATCCAGTATTCTTTATACCAATCCAGTTTCATTCCGCTTTGCTTTTCTGCAATCTTTAAAAAATCGTTTACATCGGGGTGTTTAAATTTCCATTGATTAAAATATTCAATTAAAATTTTATCACGAACTGCAGCGCCGGTTATATAACCCAACTGTTCCAGAAAAACACATCCTTTGATATAGGATGCAATCAGGTAACCATAGTTCAAATTAAAATGATCGGCATGCGTTGTCAAAGCTTCTTCTTTTCCACTTTTCACCCATTGCAAATATGCTGCGTACGTAGATGCATGAGGAGATGTGGAATCTTGCATAAAATAATTCACCACTTTGTTTTCTATAAATGTTGCAAAGCCTTCATCCATCCAGGAATAAAGTGATTCATTGGTCGCTAATACTCCATAATACCAGTTATGCAGAAGCTCATGTACCCAATTATCAGGTCCGGCACCATTTATTAAAGTTGCCATGGGGTATTCCATACCGCCATCACCACCTTGTATAAAAGAAAATTGCTTGTAAGGATATTTTCCTGCAACAGAATCAATAAATGGAAAAGTAACTGCGGCGTCTTCTAATAATCTTTCCCATTGCGATTTATAAAATTCTACATAGTTATCTGGTTTATTTCCAAGCTCAGTTTTTAAACTTGTTGTAAGATTTGCCCACTGTTTTTTTATTGAATCAGCATTTATTTTATAAAAAGAATGTAATACAAGACTATCCCGGATCATCTTTGTTTGATGAATAAATTCCGGATCGGCTGCCCAAACAAAATCATGCACATTGGGTGCATAAAAATGCCATAACAATTTATTTCCTGCCGGCCTGATTACTTTAGTTCCTTTCTTTTCGTAACCATAACCCACTTTATCTGCATTTTGTAAATACCCTGTTCCGCCAATTACAAAATTTTTATCAATCGAAATCTTTACATCAAAATCGCCCCACACGCCATAAAACTCACGGCCCACATAAGGTGTCGGATGCCATCCTTCTTTATCATACTCGCATAATTTCGGATACCACTGACTCATGCTGAAACGAACACCTTCTGAACTATTTCTTCCACTCCGCCGAACCTGTATTGGCACTTGTGATTCAAATTCCATTTCAAAAACAACTTTCGTTTTTGGTGCAATCGGTTTATCAAGTGTTACTTCAAGAATTGTTTCCAGCACTTTATACTTTTGAGTAATCCCATTCATCTTTAATGAAATTATCTTTTGATAACCAATTTCATTTGATTGCAGGTTTGCAATTCTATCTTTTACCCGGTTATCCCAGTCTGCACCGCGTGGCGATTGCATTATTCCTTGTCGCTGACTACGCATATCCATCATACTACCGGGTTGAAATGCGTTCCAGTACAAATGATAAAAAACCCGTGTAAGTGTATCCGGAGAATTATTCCAGTATTCCAGTTTTTGCTTTCCTGAAAATTGATTTGCAGCAGCATTTACATCTATCGTCATATCATACTTTACCCGCTGCTGCCAATAGTAAGGTGAAGGAACGATAACAGATGATAATTGTGCCGAACTAAAAAAAGGAAACGAAATAAATAAAATCTTAAAAAGTTTTTTCATCGTATAATTTTTCATATGGATTATAAGCCCATTAATTTTTTGTTGAAAGATATAAGTAGTTTAAATAAATCTTCATGTTCATTCAACGGAAGCGTTTCAGGTTTATCAAAAATATCATGATATGCTTTAATGCCGCCCAACGTATAAAAGAAAAAAGATGGAACACCTTTTTCGGTAAAGAAATAATGATCGCTGTTGGCAGCTTTGCCCCTTGCATTTACAGCAACTAACAATTTTTGTTCCTCATTTATTTTTTTCATCCATTCAAATTCGGTTGGAAATTCCGTTGCATTCACCACCGTAATTCCTTCCTCACCGGTACCTGCAAGATCGGTGTTTGTAAGAAATCTGATTTTTTTCAAAGGCACTAATGGATTTTCAGTAAAATATTTTGACCCAAGCAACCCTGCTTCTTCTCCTGCAAATAAGATAAACCCGATTGAGTAGGGTTGTGGATTGGCTGCATAATATTTTGCAAGATTCATAAGCAATGAAACGCCACTTGCATTGTCATTTGCCCCGGGAAAAAATATTTCCTCCCCCATTCCACCAAGATGATCGTAATGAGCTGTGATAAGAATAACAGAATCTGGCTTTGCAGTTCCCCTTACCATGCCACATATATTAGCTGCATTAAATTTTTTTATCAGCTTGTTTTCAAAATTTATTTTGAAGGAACTAAGTGGCAATGAAACAGATTTACGATTCACCTGCACAACAGAATAATCAGCCACTTTCTGAGAAACCTCCCATGTAAGTTTATCTTCAATTTTAAAAATCAATCTTTCTTTGGAATTGATAAACTGATCTTTTTCTGATGATGGGACTAATTCACCATCTGCTTTTATTCCCCGGCTTTCTGCGGCTATTATAAAATCTTTTCCCGGAACTAATCCTTTACCATTCACACTTAGTTCCATTTTGCCGGGAAAACTATTGACAGAATAAGTAAACCATTGGAAAAAATTTTTCAGCCCCATAGGTGTCAATCCATACGATTCAAATTCGTTTGCGAGAAATGTTGCAGCTTTTTTCATTCCATCATTTGTATAGCCTCTGCCCCAGAAAGCGGCTGATGTCAATGTATCCACCATCTTTTTTCCAGCAGACAAACTTTGAGCCTGAACATTAATTGTAATGAGAAGGACAAAATGAAAGATTAATTTTTGCATACTAAAAAAGTGAACGGTGAAAATAGTAATTTCCGTCAAAATCAATGTTATGAGCAAGATAAAGATGATAGATGGCTATCCTTTCGTTGCATATTCAAAAGATAGTTATGACGAAGCGATGACCCTCAAACGGAGTAAAGACTTTTATGATTGGATGGATAAACGAAGAACGGTGAGAAATTTTTCTGATAAGCTCATTGCAAAAGAGGTAATTGAAAATATTATACTTGCTGCCTCTACTGCACCAAGCGGGGCACATAAACAACCCTGGACTTTTTGCGTTGTGAGTAATGTGGAAATAAAAAAACAAATCCGCATTGAAGCTGAAAAAGAAGAGTATGAAAGTTATAACGGTAGAATGCCAGTTGAATGGCTGGCGGATTTAAGACCGTTACAAACTGACTGGAAAAAAGAATTTCTGGAAACCGCACCCTACCTGATAATTGTTTTTAAAAAAAGTTATGAACTAAAACCCGATGGAAGCAGAGCAAATGTTTATTATGCAAATGAAAGTTGCGGTATTGCATGTGGTTACTTACTTTCAGCTATCCATCATGCAGGTTTAGTTGCATTAACACATACACCATCACCTATGAATTTTTTAAGCAAGGTTTTAACCAGACCGGAAAATGAAAAACCTTTTCTGTTAGTTCCGGTTGGATATCCCTTAGAAGAATGTTTTGTTCCTGATTTAAAAAGAAAACCAATCGAACAAATCTCAGCCTGGTTTTAAATGGTGATTGATGTACGCAACAATCTTCCTTTCGTATTAAAGAAAAGATATTTTAATTGCAGATCATTTTTTTTAACCCTCAGCCGGTATTGAATACTGCCACCGGGCAAATAAAGTTGTGTGCTTTCCCGAATTGCCCAATCAGCAAATTTACTTTTATTAAATCCATCTTTGACTTCAGCAGGAACAGCTGCGTATGTAATTTCTTTATCTGTTCCTTTCCATGATCCTTTATTGGTATATGTCGCTTTCATATCTGCACCATCCAATGTAAATTTCACCACCACTCTTACCAGCAAGTCTTCATACTCTGAAATTTTTGCATTGGGATATTGGTTTTTGAAATTTTCTTTAACTACTTCAGGCACTACACGAACCTGGGCATTTGAAACAAAACTTATAGAAAACAATGAAATGATGATGAATATTTTTTTCATAAAATAAATTTATTGATGAATGAGAATCAAAGATAAAACGGAGATGGCTTATAAGAATGTTAAGTCTGGAAAAATAACCACGAAGACTGAAAGACGAATTTTTTTTAGGAGAATCGAACCACATGATTTTCTTTTCGGTCATCAACCAATCCGGGTCTTGTCATGCTGAGCGGTTACCGTCAGAGAAATTTGCATTGAGTGAATGATATTGAAGCACTCATTGTCTTGCTCTCTTTGAGATACTTCACTACATTTTCTTAAATAAGAATGAGTCTTAAATTCACCGTTCAGTAAGACAAAACTCCTATAGTTTATTATTCCCTTATCGTCTTTCGGCATTGCCGGCAATAAAATTTTTATTCCTTTCCAGCGACAACAATCACGATCTCCCCCTTTACTTCTTTTTATAAGAATGTTAAGTCTGGAAAAATAACCACGAAGACTGAAAGACGAATTTTTTTTGGGAGAATCGAACCACATGATTTTCTTTTCGTTCATCACCCAATCAGAGTCTTGTCATGTTGAGCAGTTATTATCAGAGAAATTTGTATTGAGTGAATGATAGTCAAGCATCTTGTAGTCCTGTTCTCCTTGAGATACTCACTACGTTTCCTTAAATC
>JANPEU010000231.1:0-1790 GCA_031423175.1 Bacteroidota bacterium | reverse complement strand
TATGCAGCTGGTAATAATACACCGGCATTAACGCCAGCAAGTACTACATCGAATTCCAAAACATATACACTTGCAGCCAGTACCACTTATCATATAAGCGTTACAGGTGGTTTGTCTTATGTATGTTATCAATTATCCGTTAGCTTCTCAGCGCCACTGATTACATCAACCAAAAAAGCGGAATCAGATATAAAAACGGAACAACCAGCAGCCGAAAAGTTGAACGCTTCAGTTTTTCCCAATCCGCACCGTGGTATATTTAACCTTGTTATTGATTCGCCGGAGGAAGGAAATGCAGTAATACAAATGATAGCAGCCGATGGTAAAATGATTGTTAACCGGAACGTTACACTAAGAAAAGGAAAAGGAAATATTGTTGAGTTTAATAATATGCAGCAAAACATTCTTTTCTACCGAATCATCATGAACAATAAAACTGTAACGGGAAAAATTATAGGCCCTAATTGAAATCCATTGAATCGTTAATTATAAAACCCCGGCAAACTTCCGGGGTTTCTTTTTTTTATTATCATCTCACCACCCATGCCAGTACCAAATGCTCAAACTGCCGGTCATTGCAATTCACGCCATCATTAATATTAATAACACAAAACCTTGTTTTTTTGTAATTTTGGGTCATGCCGGTTATTTCAATGTTTTACGGGATTATTGTGATGATGTATTATTTTGATACAGATAAACATCACTTGCCCCATATTCATATTAAGTATGGAGAATATACATGTGTTATAAGCATTCCAGACTGTGATTTGTTGCAGGGCGATCTGCCACGTAACAAATTAAAATTAGTTTGGGCATGGATTGAGTTGCACCGGGATGAATTAATGGCAAATTGGGAATTGGCAATTAATGGAAAAGAATTGTTTGAAATAAAACCTTTGCAATAAAATGAAAAAAGTAATTAGTGTAAAACCACTTAAAAATTATATGCTTCTGTTAGAGTTTGATTCAAAAGAAGTTCGTGTATTTGATGTAAAGCCGTATTTAGATTTTGGAATCTTCAAAGAGCTAAAAAATGAAAATTATTTTAACGATGTTCGTACCAGCTTGGACAGTATTGCCTGGAAAAATGGACAGGATTTTAGTCCCGAAACACTTTATTTGAAAAGTATTGCATAAGCCTGATTGAAGCATTAAATCCCAATCATTTTTTTTCAACTCACCACCCACGCCAGCACCAAATGCTCAAACTGTCTGTAATGTATAATCAACTCAGTATTATTTTTTGAAAAGAAACAATCAATTGTATTAGTTCCTTCATGCTGCTTTTGCAATTGTATATCTTTTCTAAAATCCACTCCCCCATTGCCGTACCACTTAAAAACAGATTCTTTTGCAGACCAAAGTAATGTTGCAAAAGGAATACTGTCTTTGTCAGGTTCTAGAAGATTAAAAGATTCATGTTCCATTGGACTGAGAAATTTATGTTTGATAACGGCAATTTTTCCCACTGGTATTTCAATATCAATTCCCACTCGTTTATCGCTGCTTACAATGGCAGCAGCATAATCACCGCAATGTGAAATAGAAAAATGAAATTCTTCATTAGATAAATAGGGTTTTCTTGTATCAGCAATCTGTATCAGTTCATAAGGAAAAGAAGGAAAAAGGTATTGCAGTAAAAAACGTCCCGCAAGATGCTGCAATCTTTTATGCGGATGTGTTACATCACGATGCTGGGGTACATTCGCTTTAAAGAATTCTTCTGTCTCTTCAATCTTCCAGATACCGAGTCGAGTGGTTTCGTTGATTTGTTGTTGAAAAAAAAT
>JANPEU010000230.1:0-26624 GCA_031423175.1 Bacteroidota bacterium | reverse complement strand
TTTTTTGAAATGATTATTTTCACAAACACAGATGCGTATCATAACCAGAACCATATTTATTCTTTCATTAGTCAGTTTGTTTGCCGATGTGGCTAGTGAAATGATATACCCGGTACTACCCCTTTACCTGAATGAAATTGGATTTACAATTTTTTGGATTGGAGTATTGGAAGGTTTTGCCAGTTTTACAGCTGGCATCAGCAAGGGTTATTTTGGAAAACTGAGTGATGTAAAAGGCGTAAGGCTTCCTTTTATCAGAATTGGATATTTTCTAAGTACCATTTCCAAACCAATAATCGCATTGATAACAGCACCATTATGGATATTTTTTTCAAGAGCCGTTGATCGGCTGGGTAAGGGTGTAAGAACAGCAGCAAGAGATGCATTGCTTTCTCAGCAAACAACTAAGGAAAATAAAGGAAAAGTTTTTGGCTTTCATCGCAGCATGGATACATTGGGTGCTGCAATTGGCCCGGTGATTGCACTTATTTTCCTGGTAATTTATCCCGGAGATTATAAAACAATTTTTCTACTCGCTTTTATTCCAGGCATTATTTCCGTGTTGCTTATTTTTTTACTAAAAGAAAAAAGACAACCTGTGTCCACAATGGGGAAAGGAAATTTTTTCTCCTTTGTCAAGTATTGGAAAATTGCAACCCCGGAATATAAAAAATTAGTTACAGGTTTATTACTATTTGCATTATTCAACAGTTCCGATTTTTTTTTATTGATTAAAACCAAAGAAGCAATCGGCGATCAGGTAATAAATATATTTGGAATGAATTTTTACAGCGAAACGATTACGGTTGCAGCTTATATTTTTTACAATCTTGTTTTTGCTTTAGCCGCTTACCCATTGGGTGTACTTGCCGACAGATGGGGAATGAAAAAAGTTTTTATGATTGGTTTAGTTCTTTTTGCGGGTGTATATGCCGGGTTTGCATTTTCCCCTTCAATATTTTTCATCTTTATTCTATTTTTTATTTACGGCATTTATGCGGCTGCCACTGAAGGCGTGGCAAAAGCATGGATAACCAATACTGCACATGAATCGAATACGGCAACCGCCGTTGGTTTTTATACAAGTTGCGAAAGTGTTTGCGCCTTTGCTGCAAGCACAATGGCTGGAACATTTTGGATGTTGTTTGGCAGCACGGCTACATTTATTTCAACTGCTTTTATTGCTCTGCTTGTTTTATTCTATTTCTCTTTGAAATTCAAAATGAAATAAAATTCTGGGTTAAAAACAGAAAGCCATAATTTGAACCGATAATTATTTCAATTGAACGTCAACCTCGTTTCACATTGTATTTTTCGCAGCTGAGGAGTATACTTATTTTTTCCTTTTTTGTTATAAATAATTTCTTAACTTGACAGCATAAATAATTATTATGAAGAAACTTTTTTCACTGTTAATTATCCTTTTGGGGTTCAGTTCGGCAATTTTTTCTCAATCAGAATTTGAAAAAGTTATGATGGAGTATGAGAAAATGATGAATGACCCGAAAATTATATATGGCAAAAACAAAGCAGTTGGTAAATTTTATGATATCAGGGGTTTTAAAATGTATGCTGAAGTGTACGGACAGGGTCAGCCAATACTATTTATTCATGGCAATGGTGGCTCAATAAGTTCATTTTTAAAGCAGATTCCATACTTCTTAAAAAAATATAAAGTAATCATTGCAGACAGCAGAGCGCAGGGAAAATCTGCAGACAGTAAAGATTCCCTGACTTATGAAATGATGGCTGATGATTATGCTGCTTTACTGAATGCCATGAAAATAGATTCGGCGTATGTAGTTGGCTGGAGCGATGGCGGTATTAATGGCTTGTTATTGGCCATTCGTCATCCTGAAAAAGTAAAGAAACTGGCTATAACCGGAACCAACCTGAGGCCTGATACAACAGCAGTTCCTCAATCGGTCTGGGATATTGTTGGAGCAACTTACAATGAATTAAAAAACAAACCCGACAAAAATGCTGCAGAAAAAACAGGATATAAAATGGTAAAACTTTTGCTTGAGGAACCTCATATTCCACTTACAGATTTGCATAAAATAAACTGCCCGACCCTGGTGATAGGTGGAGACCATGATGTGATAAAAGAAGAACACACAATGGAAATTTTTAAAAATATTCCGAATTCTTATTTATGGATATTGCCTAACTCAGGTCATGCAACGCCGGTTGTTTATGCTGATGAGTTCAACAAAAAGATAGACGATTTTTTCAAACAGCCTTTCAGAAAATTTGAGATGACAACAAGATTTTTCTGATTATTTACTTATGTACAAATCCCAATTTGCATTCAAGTTCTGATGGCAATTCCGGAAGTTTTCTTCTTTCAATTAAAAAACTATTTAGTTGTGCAATTTCTTTGAAGATATAATGTTTATCTGCTGCTGCTTTTAAATAATCTTTCCCCGTGCTACCACCCGTTCCAATTCGGGTACCAATCATCCGGTGCACCATATTCATATGGCGGTAGCGCCATGAACTTAACTGCTCATCTATTTCCATTAAACAATTCAACAATTGAAAAGGTAATTGCAATAATGGATAACCACGGTACAGCATAATGAAGAGTGCCGAACGGTTTGCTGTGGATGATAGTTGATTGATGGCGGATGATGGATTATCTTTCAAATTCATAAACATTTCATCAAACGCTGAGAGATTATTTTTTTCTGCATCCGCTAAACTATTTTGATATGCCGATCTGTATTGTTGCCAGAAAGATTCTTTCGTATCAGATAATATTGGCGAAAGCGGCATTCTTTCCAACCATGTATTTATCAATTGCAATAAAGATTTATTTGACTCTGCATCTTTTATTATTTCTTCATGTTCTTTTGTTAATTGCGCAGTATAATATTCTTTTCCATGGCGATCTTCAAATTTCAAACCCAGCTTTGCTTCCAGTTCTTTAAACTGCCAGCTCTGAAAACCCGAAGCTGGGCGCAGCATATCCCGAAAATCAAGAAAGTCCATCGGCGTCATGGTTTCCATTATATCAATTTGATGAACGAGTACCTGAAGAATTGTAATCACCCTTTTTAAACGATGCACCACAGTTTGTAATTCGGGGGAATTATCATTCATTGCCGGTTTGCGCATTATTTCACTTATTGAATTTACTTCTTGATGCAGTTGCTTAAACCATAGTTCATACGTTTGGTGAATGATGATGAATAACATTTCATCGTGTGCTGGTAAATTTCTTTTTTCACTTTCAGGTGCCTGGGCATTCAGGATTTTTTCTAACTGGAGATAATCATGATAATTCATTTGTGACATGTCAACGGTTTGAGCAAATGTAAGAAACAAGTTTGCATTCTCTATTCATTTCAATCTCACCCAGCCTGAAGAATCTATTTCAATTTTATTTTCAGCATGTAACAAATCTATCACCTTCCATGCTTTTTCTTTTTTAACACCACTCATCTCCAGCAACAAATCTTTTGTTGGCAAAGGCTGAGCAGTTAATAAAGAATAGATGAGATCCGAGATGAGTTTAAAATCAACTTTATTTATAATTAATGCTTTTTGACGCAGGCAATTATCGCATACTGCACATTTTTTTATTTCATTATCACCAAAATAATTTCCAAATAATTGACTGCGGCAAAAAATAGTTTCATGAGCATAATGCATCATCATTTTTATTCGCTGAAAATATTTTTCTTTTCTTTTCTTAAATGCTGTCATATCAATTACCAAGTCTTCTGCCTTTACTCTGTTTTTTAATAAAAAAATCTGGGGCGAATCTTTTTGCGGCCGGTATTCTAAAATACCCGAACGATTTAACTGCTGAAGTTGCTCTTTAATAATATCTACGTTGGTTTTATTCAGGTTTGCAAGTATCATTTCCGAAATGGATGTGGGAAAATCAAAGATGCCTTCGTAAGCTCTAAGCAAAGATTTAATCAACGGTTCAAGTGTTGGATTATTTTTTTCAAATTCATACAAATCACTCTTGTTTGTATTAAATTGTACGATAGATGGAAGAAAAACCTGTTCATTGAAACTTAACCAGCCATCCTGCTCCAATGCTTTTAAAGAATAAACAACGGTATGAATATTGAAGTTTGCTCCCTGAACTCCCTTGGAGAATTTTTTTATAAAATCCCCGATATCAAAATCATAATATACTCCTTCGTTTCTGCCGGATGGAATTTGCAAATAATTACAAACCGACTGATAAACATTCCTGATATTTTCCAGAGATGGAAAACGAATATCCGGCATTGCTTCCAGTTCAGCTATATCACCATCATCATATAATAATACGGCATACGATTTTTTTAAATCTCTCCCGGCACGGCCTGCTTCCTGGTAATAATTTTCCAAACTATCAGGCATATCGGCATGTACCACCACTCTTACATCGGGTTTATCTATTCCCATTCCAAATGCATTGGTGCAAACAATTATTCTGGTTTCATTTTTTATCCATGCTTCCTGTTTTTTGCTTCTTATTTCCTGTGCTAGCCCTGCATGATAATAATCAGCAGAAATATTTTGTAACCGCAGTAAGCCGGCAATTTCATTTGTTCGCTTTCTACTTTTGCAATAGACAATACCACTACCCGCCACATTAGAGATTATTTCAATTATTTTATTTGCTCTTGACTCAACTTTGAAAACGCTGAAAGAAAGATTGGGTCTTTCAAAAGATTGACGAAAAATTTTCCAATCATGAGTCCGCTCCCCTCTTCTTTGGAGAGGGGTTGGGGGTGAGGTTAACTTATCACAAATATCAATTTGAACATCCGGCGTAGCAGTAGCTGTTAATGCCAGTATTGGAATACCAGTCAGCTCTTCCCTTAATAAAGCAATGCGTAAATACGGCGGACGAAAATCATAACCCCATTGGGAAATACAATGCGCCTCATCCACGGCAATCAAATTAATATCCAGAGTGGGTAGAAATTCTTTAAACAAATTTGTTTCTAATCGTTCCGGAGATACATATAAAAATTTGCAGTTACTGTTACCGGCAACCTTTAAAGTATTCATCACTTCTTTCCTGCTCATACCTGAATAAATTGAAAATGCGGTTATTCCTTTTTTGCGCAAATTTTCCACCTGATCTTTCATCAATGCAATCAACGGAGAAATAACAAGGCATATACCGTCTTTACACATTGCTGGTATTTGGTAGCATAAAGATTTGCCGCCACCGGTGGGCATTAAGGCAAGTGTATCCTGATTAGTAAGGACTGATTCAATTATTTCTTTTTGTAAAGGGCGAAATGAATCATAACCCCAGTATTGTTTTAAAATGGAATGAATATCCGGCATAGCGAACTGTGAATTTACACCACTTTCTTAATGAAAAGCCGGACAGAATTAATCGCCAGCACCACATCACTCAGCCCCATCACTAATGCGCCAAATGTTGGAGAAAGAAATCCGAAGGCAGCCACAGGAATGGCAACAATATTATAAGCGAATGCCCAGAATAGATTTTGTTTGATGGTCAAATAAGTATGCTTTCCCAAACCTAACGCATCTGGTAATTTTTTTAACCCATGATTCATTAATACGACCTGGGCACTCTGCATGGCTATTTGAGATGCGTCATTCATGGCTATACCAATTGTAGCTTTAGCCAAAGCAGGCGCATCGTTTATTCCATCTCCCACCATTGCAGTTGGTATAACGGCATTCAACTCAGCAATCTTTACTAATTTTTGCTCGGGAGTTTGTTCAGCAATTACTTCATCAATACCTAACTCAGCAGCAATCGCTTTGCATTTAAACAATCTGTCGCCGCTGAGTAAAATTGTTTTTATGTTTTTGCTATGCAAATAGTTTATTACTGATTTTGATTCAGGACGCAACTCATCTTGTACATCTACCGAGCCAAGTAGTTCATTGTTTTTTAAAATATAAATATTATGCTTATCATCTGTTGTAAAATTCTCGGCTACTTTAAAAGAACCAGCAATAAAAATATTACCATCATGATCTACGGCTTTCATCCCAAGGCCTTTTATTTCCTCAACTTTTTTCCATTTAATTTCATCCTTGGTTTTCCATTCTTCGATTACACATTTTGCAATCGGATGATTGGAATACTTTTCTAATGAATAAGCGATTCTTTTAAATTCATCTTCTTTGATTGCAGTTTGTTGGTTGCTGACTGTTAACTGCCAACTGCTGATTGTAAACTTTCCCGTCGTCAGCGTTCCTGTTTTATCAAACACCACTTGCTTTATATCTTTAAACAATTCGAGGCTGGTAGCATTACGAAATAAAATTCCGTTTCTTGCACCTCTACCCAGCCCAACTGCAATAGCTGCGGGAGTCGCTAGCCCCATAGCACAGGGACAGGCAATAACTAATACCGCAATACTTCGCATTAATGCCGGGGTAAATTCTTTTAAAAAAATCCAGCTTACGATTAATGTAACAAACGCAATACCCAAAACAATTGGAATAAACACTGCACTTATCTTATCGGCCATTTGCTGAACCGGTGGCTTTTCTCCCTGTGCTTCTTTAACTAAATTTAAAATTCCTGATAGGACTGTATCATCACCTACCGCAGTTACCTGTGCTTTTACAGTTCCATTTTCTACTACACTGCCACCAATTAGTTTGTCTTTTTTAAATTTATGAATCGGTGTGCTTTCACCCGTAATAATTGCTTCATTAATATGTGCATCGCCCCAAAGAATTTTACAATCAACCGGGACTTGCTCTCCATTTTTTATTAAAACTAAATCACCAACACGCAGATTAATATTTTCAACCGGAAATATTTGTTCTTTATGTTCATCATCATAAACAATCATATTCGCCATTACCTTCTGGCTTTTTGCCAGTTTCTTCAAAGCCCGTTGTGTTGATGATACAGATGCTTCTTCTAAATAATTACCCAGAAAAACTAGCGTAATAATAGTTGCTGCCGTTTCATAAAACATGTATTGTTCCGCCTGACCACTTAATGTGCCGTATAAACTATAAACAAATGCTGCAGTGGCGCCAATAGCAATCAGCACATTCATATTCGGCATACGGTTACGGATACTTTTCCATGCACTCTTTCCAAAAAAACTCATACCCACTACGTAAACAGGAATACATAATGATAATTGTACCCATGGCTTCATCAACCAGTGAATATGAAGCCACCCTTCTATCATATGTAGCATCAATACTAATGTAAATGGTAAACAAAAAAGAAAACGGCATAAGTGTGTTGAGAAAAAAGGTTGCCTGAGATTGGTGGCCGGTAATTGGAGGTTAGAAACTTTATAGCCAAGACCAGCGATTCCTTTTGTAATTTTTTCTTTCTTCTCATGCGTTGTATCCTCAAATAATAAATCACCTGTTGCAAAATTTACTTTTACATTTTTCAATCCTTCCCTTTCTAAATATTTTGATATGTTGAGTGCACAGGTAGTACAATCCATTCCTTCTACTTTCCATTTTACAGTTTCCATTTTATTTTCAATTTATCAGAGTCGTATATTGCCCCTTTCTCAGGAGAGGGGGTTGGGCCTGATGATGAATATCAGACTCCGACAAAATCGTCGGATGTGAGGTGCAAATTTACTTTATAATAAGCTGATAGCAGTTTACGAAAAAAACAATCTTTTCATCCCGGTTGCAAAAGCAGCTAATATCTTTGCAACGTGGATTTAATTTTTACATTGGATAATATAAAAGACGCTGCCTGGCAATTGCTTCAATTTGCAGGCAATAAAAAAGTCTTTGCTTTCCATGGAGAGATGGGTACAGGCAAAACAACTTTCATTCATACACTATGTGACTTGAAGGGAGTGAGAGAGATAGTTGGCAGCCCCACTTTTTCAATTATCAATGAGTATGCTTATGATTGTGAAGGAACCAGGCGATTAATTTTTCATATTGACCTTTATCGGCTGAAAGACGAAGCTGAAGCTATCAATGCAGGGATTGAAGATTGTTTGTATAGCGGAAATATTTGTTTTGTTGAATGGCCCGATAAAGCTCCCGGGCTTTTTGATGCGGATACACTCCATATATATCTGTCTTCGGATGATGCTGAAACCCGGCGTATAACTATAGAAGATAATTAGTTATTTTTGAAGAAGAAGCTTTTAATCAAAAACCTGGAACAAAAAATAAGAAACAACTTCAATGAGTCAGCAAAAACCAAAAATAAGTACATCATTCAGTTATGAAACGCTGGAAGAAACTTTGGACATCAAACCAAAAAGCGAAGAGATGATGATTGGTATTCCAAAAGAAATTGCATTTCAGGAAAACAGGATTGCATTAACACCTGATGCGGTAAGTGTACTGGTGAGTAATGGTCACAATGTAATGATAGAGCATAACGCAGGTGATGCTTCGCATTTTCGTGATAAAGATTATAGTGAAGCAGGTGCAAAAATTGTTTACGACCGTGCTGAAATTTTTAAAGCCCCAATTTTAGTAAAGAGTGCCCCTATTATTGAAGAAGATTTACCCTTGCTTCAGCAAAATCAAATTGTCATCTCTCCCATTCATCTTTCGGTTTTGAAAAGAGAATTGCTTCAGTCCATGATGGACAAAAGAATAACCGCTATTTCATTTGAAAATTTAAAAGATGATAGTGGCACCTACCCCATCGTTCGAAGTATGAGTGAAATTGCAGGCGGTGCCGTTACATTGATTGCTGCACAATATTTGGGTTCGGCAAATCATGGAAAAGGAGTGTTGCTTGGTGGTATAAGTGGTGTAGCTCCCACAAAAGTTATTATCATTGGTGCAGGTATTGTAGGTGAGTATGCTGCACGGGCTGCATTAGCACTTGGCGCATCCGTAAAAGTTTTTGATAATAGTGTTTACCGGTTGAAACGATTACAAAATAATATTGGTCACCGCTTATGGACCTCCGTTATAGAACCACGAATGCTTGCAAAACAACTAAAGACTTGCGAAGTTGCTGTTGGTGCGTTGGGAAGTGAAACGGGAAGAACACCGATGGTAGTAACAGAAGAAATGGTAAGTAATATGCGGCCCGGAGCAGTTATCATAGATGTAAGTATTGACCGGGGTGGTTGTTTTGAAACTTCTGAAATTACATCACATGAGCATCCCATTTTTATGAAGTATGGTGTTATTCATTACTGTGTTCCAAACATTCCTTCCGGTTTTAGCCGTACGGCATCACAAGCTATCAGCAATGTACTGATGCCTTTATTGATTGAGGCAGGCGATAGTGGTGGTTTTGAAAATTTAATCTGGCATAATATTAATCTCCGCAGCGGTATTTATCTTTTCAAAGGTTCGTTAACTAATTTTTATCTGAGCGAACGGTTTATGCTGAAGTACACGGATTTGAATTTGCTGATTGCGAGCCAGCGATAAATAAAAATTTGCTGACAAAATAATTGTAGCTACATTTAATTTCCCCACCCTGCGAACCTGCTTAATTCTGCCCCATTATTAATTATTAATTATTAATTTTTAAAAACAAACAACAAATGAAGCAATTTTTAATCATTGCTGCCGGAATGCTTATGCTTTCTGCGTGTAATGACAACAAAGAAAAAGAAGCGGAAAAAAAGGCGATGTTCAGCGATTTGGTTGCAGAAGGTTTGAAAGGCAATATTTCTGCTATTGAAGAAGCACCTTACAAAGCTGATAGTACCGGCAAAGCCGGCACTATGGATTCCTGTTGTATTTCCGTTTCTGAATATGATGAAAATGGGAACAATGTAAAAACGATTTCGAAAGACAGTAAAGGAACAGTAAAAAATGAAACTGTAACCAGCCGATATGAAAATGGAATGTTTCAAGGTCAAAAAAACATGAAAGATGGAAAAATTGCCAATTCTTTTTTAACTACTATGGATGATAAAGGAAATTATAATGGCGGTATGGTATATGATACTGCCGGTAAAGTAGAATTTTATTATACCGGGCTTACCCAGAATGAACAAGGCCAGGTACTTAGTTGGAAACAATGGGATAAAGACAGTGTATTCAGAATGGAAGGATCAGCAACTTATGATAAATACCTGCAAACAAGCTTTACTATGAAAGATAGTGTTGGCAAAGTAAAAAATTCCAGTGCTTCAAAGTATAATGATAAGAGTGAGCAAACAGAAGTTTCAAATACAAATGTTGGAAAAGATTCTACGACTACAAGAGTTACAAAATATATGTATGATGCACATGATGATATGGGCAACTGGACACAGCGTACAACATGGGATGATAAAGGCAAGGCAACTAGTATTACCAAGAGGACTTATACTTACAGGAAGGAAGAAGCTAAAAAATAATTTTATTTCCAGTTTAGAATATTAAGTTTCTCTGTACAAAATTCATATTCATGGTGGTCGTTTGAAGAAACGATCACCATTCTTTTTTTACAGTATTCAGAAACAAGTTGATTGTAAAGTTCAATACCAGATGCATCCAGATTCGTACAAGGTTCATCCAGCAGCAGTACCGGCACATCAGAAAAAATACATTGAGCCAGTTTTACCCGCTGCTTCATACCGGAAGAGTAATAACGGATTTGTTTGTTTACCGCCTTTTCCAAACCAACAATAGAAATGATTTCATCAATCGTAACAGAAGCAATCAAGGATTTAAATTGGGAATGGAATTCCAAAAATTCTTTTACGTTCATTTCTTCAACCACTTCTAAATATGGAGCGCAGATAGAAACATATTTGTACATTTCTTCACTTGAACATTGCTTATTGAATATTGAATATTGAATATTTCCTTCATTTAAATGCAACGCCCCACCTATCGCTTGAAGCAAAGTTGATTTACCCGATCCATTCGGTCCCGTTATCGCATATGATTTTCCAACTTCAAAATTGTAAGTAAGATGACGGAAGATCCAGTCACGGTTATAGCGTTTGCCGGCATCAGACAGGGAGATCGTCATCGGAGCTGCCTTTGGTAAAACGTTTAATAATTCCTCTTGGGCTTTCACGGATGAAAGTTACAATTTCATCCCGTTCATCGGTTGCCTGCATTTCTTCTTCAATAAATTCAATGGCCTGGCTGGTGTTCATGCCTTTATTGTACAACACACGATAGATATCAAGAATATGATTAATACGCTCAACACTAAAGCCTCTCCTTTTTAAGCCAATCGAATTTACACCGGCATAACTCAACGGAGTTCTGCCAGCTTTTATATAAGGAGGTACGTCTTTACTTACCAAAGAACCACCACTTACAAAAGCATGAGAACCGATTTTTGCAAACTGATGTACCGCACACATGCCACCGAGTATTACATAATCTCCGATGGTAACATGACCTGCTACTTGCGTATTGTTGCTCATAATACAGTTATCGCCTACTAAACAATCATGGGCAAGATGGCAATACGCCATGATTAAACAATTTTTTCCAACTTCAGTTTTATCTCTGTCTTTAGTTCCCCGGTTAATGGTTACAAATTCACGAATGGTGGTGCCATCACCAATAACTACATTAGTATATTCACCTTGAAATTTTAAATCTTGAGGTATGGCAGCTATAACTGCGCCTGGAAAAATGCGGCAATTCTTACCAATTCTTGCACCTTCCATTATTGTTACATTACTTCCTATCCAGGTGCCTTCACCTACTTCCACATCCTGATGAATTACGGTAAAAGGATCAACTTTTACATTGGTAGCCAGCTTTGCATTTGGATGAATATACGTATGCGGATGTATCATAAAAACTGGCGCAAATATAGGCGTTAATGTTGATCCGTCTGTATCAGATTGTACAACAGGTTTGAGATGTTTGGCAGGCTGCATTTAAGTTATATTGGTAAATAAAAAAGGCAGCAATCATTCCGAAAATATGATGCCGCCTTTTTTTAATTTTTATAATATATTATTAAAATTGCCAGCCGAAACCAATCAAAGGCAATTTACTTTCCTTGGATGCTGTGAACATAGCTGATATTACAAAACGTTTTAATGGCGCAATCCATATACCTCCACCATATCCTGAATGCCATTTATTGGTCGCATCGCTATCATGCCATACTCTTCCTATATCATGGAATAATACCATACCAATTGAACCCGGGAATAAATAACTCTTAAAATCCCCAAAACGAATACGCAATTCAGTATTGTTAAATGCCATTGATTGTCCGGCGAAGCGATATTTTCTATAGCCCCTTAAATTATCTAAAGAACTAAGATATTGCGCTTGGTAAAATTCAAAATCACCAAAATTATGGCCACCGCCAAACCTGGAAGCAAGCACTAAGTTTTTGCCAAGCCCTAAATAAAAAGCAAAATCAGAACGTAACTGTGTTACATCATAGCTTTCATCATTTAATCCTTTCAGCACCTTTAACGAAGTATTCCAGGTAATTCCTTTATGTGCTAATGCAGGGTGGTCTCTCGTATCCACATTTAATGTAAAAATTCCACCGGCATAAGATTGCTTGGCATATACCTTAAGAGGATCTACACCTGGAGGTGGTGTTACTATATATCTTGAAAAATTATCGCTTTTATCAAGATGGAAATACTGATACGTTGGTCCGATTGTAATGTTCACTTTCTTGCTGAAATTTTTTCGCAACAACAATGAAATATCACCCAATGAATAACGGGCACGATAATACCTGAATTTCTTTTTCTCAGGGTTGGATGGTCCCTTTTCAAACTCGGAATCATTCCCATAGCCAAAGAAATTGGAAGTAGTACTTGGCGACTTTATATCCGCATTAAATAAAATATCCGTATTTTTTCCTAAAGCACCAATAAACTCACTTCCCCATTTAAAATTCCATGCTTTTGTGGCAAAGGCATGGTTTACTACAAAAGTATGTATCGTTTTATAAGGCACTTTTCTAAAACCCTGGCGAATGAATTTTAAAGAGAACCCTAAAAACAAACCATCGTCGGAATTAAAATTGAGGGAAACAAACGGTATAGTCTGATTGTATTTATATCCCAAACGGTCAAAACTATTTACAGAAGTATCATTTGAAATTTTATTTTTAAATCCGCCTGTTACTTTATTATTTTCACCGGCCGAGTCATATATAATCCCACCTTTACCGCTACCCTTGTTTTCAAAATTATCATCTCCGATGCCACCAATCATTCTTATTTTTATTTTATCGCTGTTGCCATTTGTAACAAATTTATCTTCTCCTCCAAAGCCATAAAGCCTCAACTCTTTTGTTTCTTGGCTACCAAATGATCTTTCATACATTTTTATAGATTGTTCTCCTTCTTTTGTTATTTTATATACGGTCAGTTGTACAGAGTTATCACTGCTATTATTTATTTCAAAAAGTTCTTTCTTATCGCTGCCGGTTATGCTTACCACCTCTGCAAGAAAATGGTAATACTGCATAACTTCATCTACTATATACTTACGGCGGTCTTTTAAATTTGCTAAAATTTTACCGCCTGAAATGTTTCTTATTTCTTTTGGCTGCTGTGCAATAGCATCTTCCAGTACAGCATCCGTCATTTGTGATTTGAATTTTTCTGCGGCATCTTTCCATTGCTGTTCGCTCAAACCATTTAAAAAGAAACGATCCAGATTACGGGCTGCAAAATTGAACCGGTTTATATTTTTTGCTTTTGCATTAAAACCCTGTAATTGGGGAACAAGCCAGGGCCATTTAAGTATCCCGGGTATTAAACCCTGATTTGTAAAAAAAGCCTGATCTCTGTCTCTTGGTATGGGGTAATAAGTTTTTCCTTTGCCATTATCTATTGCTCCCCACTGCCATTGATCTTCGTGGCGATCCAAATCCATTACAAACATATCCAGAATTCTTGCACGCAGTAATGCCAACTGATCAACCATATTATCATTATCATCTTTTAATTTATCAGCTACTTCATCTGTATCAAATCCTTTCTCAACTGATTCAGGTAAACGCTCCTCAAACCAGGCAAGCATGTTTTTAAAATCTTCGCGGTATTCGCCAAGCAGCGGATCATCTGGTATATAAACCAACCTTGCTTTTAGATAAGGTACCCCGGCAGCTTCCGCAATAGGAGGAATGGATAGTGCGGAATAAGGATAAGAAGCCGATACACCATCCTGCACGAGATCAGCTGCAGCTTCACTTTCAAAGCCAGGTGGCAAGGTTTTATTGGTAATAAATTTTTGAATTGAGCGGATTGAGTACTCCTTGCCCTTGCTATCTTCAAGCCTCAATGATTTTGTTTGCTTACCTCCGCCACGTTTTGTAGGTTTCAACCCGCCTTTTTCCGCTGCAAGATTAAGTACGGGAACAGTGACCGGCGCTTTCCATTCTGCCCTGTAATTAGACCCCATCCAGAATTTTTTTGAACTGTTGGTTTTGAATTTATCGGAGCCAACAGATGTCTCTGTCTCCTTAACCTGGGCGTTAATAGTTATTCCGGAAACTAAAAAAACAAATACTGAAAAAAGTAGCAGTCTCATGATGTTTGGTTTACTGATGAAAAATCTTTCTGTTGTTTAGTTTGAAAAGATACGAATTTTGAAAAAAAAGACAAATATTATATAGGATATTCAGATTCATTCTTAATAAATTTACTGTAAAGTTTTGAATCTTCAATCCTGTTCAGTCATATTGACTTGTTCCTTCAATTTTATTTTAAGTAAATTGAATTTTATTTTATAAGTAAACAGCCGGCATCTATGATGAAAAAAAATTTTTTTACTCTTATTTTGTTGCTTTTTTTTTGTTTTAATCTCAAAGCTCAGAAAGATACGATTTTACATCGTATTGTATTAATTGGTGATGGAGGCAGTCTTACCAATGGAAGGCATCCAGTTACAGATGCCGTAAGAAAACTTATTCCGCTTGATAAAAAAACTACTGTTCTTTTTTTAGGTGATAATATTTATCCTGCCGGTTTGCAGGATGAAGAACTGTATAATTACAATGATGGAAAAGCTGCACTTGATTCGCAGTTAGCAATAGGTGACAATACCGATGCAAATATTATTTTGATACCCGGCAATCATGATTGGGATAATGCCAAACGATTCGGGTTTGAAGGTGTAGTTCGGGAACAGATTTATGTTGACTATTACTCGGGTAAGAAAAATGTAAATTTTTTACCTAAAGAGGGTTGTCCCGGCCCGGTGGAAGTTTCTATAGGCAATGATGTTACACTTGTGATATTTGACAGCCAGTGGTGGTTGCATGAGTTTGATAAACCTGGTGTGGAATCAGATTGTGATTGTAAGACTGAAGATGAACTTTTAAACAAACTACAGGATATACTTAACCGCAACCTGAAAAAATTAGTTCTCTTCGCCTGTCACCACCCGTTTAAAAGTAATGGGATTCATGGTGGCAATTACACATTGAAGCAGCATATTTTCCCATTTACAGATATAAGAAAAAACCTCTATCTCCCTCTACCGGTTATCGGTTCTATTTACCCCATTGCAAGAAGTGTGTTTGGCACACCACAGGATCTGCCGCATCCTAACTATGCAAACATGGTTAATAAAATTTCAGCTGTTGCCAAATCTCATCCCAATCTTGTATTTGTAGCAGGACACGAACATAATCTTCAACTTATACAGGACAGCAGTTTCAGTTATATTGTAAGTGGTGGCGGCTGTAAATCAAGTCGTGTTTCAAAAACTAAAAAAAGCCCATTTGTTGCCGACTCACCGGGCTTTGTAGTACTGGAAGTTTCTACCAATAAAAACCTCACTTCAGCTTTTTATACTGTTAAAGCCGGTGCTACCCTTGCTGCTGATTCTGTCAAAAGAGCCTATGACACTACTTTATTAAATTTTTCTGTTATACCTGAGCCGCAACAGGATTCAACAGTACGGGTAGTAAAACCGGGTATACAATTTAAAGACACGGTAAATATTTCGGCTAGTGAAGAATACCCATTGCTAAACGGGTTTAAAAAATATATTATAGGTCAAAATTACAGACCTGAATGGAACACTGTAGTAAACATGAAAGTGTTTGATTTAAAAAAAACGAGAGGCGGACTAAGAATTACTGGCATAGGCGGTGGTAAACAAACAAAATCCTTAAAGCTTGTTGACAAAAATGGAAAACAGTGGGTGCTGCGCTCAGTAGATAAAAGCCCAACAAAAGCGCTACCCGAAAATTTCCGTGGATCGCTGGCGCAGGATCTTGTCCAGGAATTTAATTCGGCAGCACACCCTTATGCAGCCCTCACCATTCCAACAATGGCGAAAGCATTGAAAATTGCAGCGCCATCCCCTGAATTATATTTTGTACCGGATGATCCTGATTTAGGCTTTTACCAGCAGCTGTTTAAAAATACAGTGTGCATGCTGGAAGAAACAGATGTGACAACTGATGGAACAGATACAAAAAGTACTGCAAGTGTGTTTGCAAAAATGCTGGACGATAATGATCACCGTGCCGATCAGTTTGCTGTATTGAAAGCAAGGTTACTGGATATCCTGATTGGAGATTTTGATCGCCATTTTGATCAATGGAAATGGGCTACCAAGGATACAGGCAAAGGAAAATTATATTATCCCATACCAAAAGACAGGGACCAGGCTTATTTTTTTTCCGATGGAAAATTAATAAAATTGGCTAGCAGTAAACTGATGCCTTTTTTATCGGGTTTTAAAAATAAAATAGATAATGTGGAATGGCTTGGTTTTTCTGCAAGGGATTTTGATCGTTTATTTCTTACCGATTTAGATCGTGAAGAATGGAATAAAACGGTTATTGAGTTTCAACAAACACTTACCGATGATATAATCCGTAATGCTATCAAAAAATTACCGCCGGAAGTTTTTTCCATTAATGGCGAAACGCTTATTAAAAAATTAATAAGCCGCCGTGATATGCTGGCAGAAGCAGCTATGAAGTATTACCGGTTTATTTCAAGAAAGGTATATGTGCTGGGCAGCAATAAGAAAGAATATTTTAAAGTAAGCATGCATGATGACAGCCTGCATGTAAAAGTATTTGCAAGAGAAATTGGAAAAGATACAGGGTTTGTTATGTATGAAAGAAAATTTAACCCGGAAACTACGCATGAACTTCAGTTATACGGATTGAATGGCAATGATTTGTTTGATATAGATGAAAATGTAAAATCAAAAATTAAAATCCGCATCATTGGCGGCAAAGGCAATGATACGTTTGATATAAAAGGAAATACGCCAACATTACTTTACGATATAAAAGCAGAAGGCAATAATATCCGGTATAGTGGGAAGAACACGAAGAACCGTTTTTCAAAAGACCCCCCGGTGAATACTAATAGCTTTACCGGTTTTAAATATAATAAGAGCAACTTTCCTAAGATATTACTCGGAGCAAATGCAGAAGAAGGGTTAGTGGCGGGCATCGGATTTTCAAGAACTACCTATGGCTTTAGAAATTTACCCTATGCAACCAACCAGGAATTTTCTGCGCTTTATTCAGTTTCTCATGGTGCATATCACCTGAATTATTTCGGAGAGTTTAATCATATAACAAGAAATACTGATTTGGTATTGAAAGGTGAATTGCAGTCTCCTTCTTTAAATTTTTTCTTTGGATTGGGTAATAACACAAAACTTACTCAACCTGTATCCAGCGGTTTTTATAGGGCCCGTTACAGGGCATTGGAATTTCAGGCAATGTTGCGTAAACGCTATTCTGATAAGTTTCATTTTTCAATTGGCCCGTATTTTTATCAGTACCAGGGAAAGTATCAGAAGAACATTAATAAAGTGTTAGGGAATCCTTCATTATTGGGGCTTGACTCTGCAGATATATTCAGTAAAAAAACTTATTTCGGTGGAAAAGCAATACTACTTGTTGATAATAGAAATAATGATTTTTTCCCAACACGTGGTGTTTACTGGAATACCGAATTAGTTTCTGCTGCAGGCATTGGCAGCGGGAGTAATACGATAACCCGACTTTCTTCTGATATGAGAGTGTATGCAAGTATGAGCGATCCTGCAACTGTAGTAGCCTCATTAAGTTTAGGAGGTGGCCGTATTTACAGTAAAAATTTTGAATACTTCCAGGCATTAAGTATTGGCGCAGATCAAAACCTGCATGGGTTTAGAAAAAACAGGTATATGGGCCAGTCCAGTTTGTATGGAAGCCTGGAACTGAAAGTAAAATTGTTTGAAATAAAATCTTATATACTTCCCGGTCCGTTTGGCCTCACCGGATTTTATGATATTGGCCGTGTATGGATGAAGAATGAAATTTCAAAAAAATGGCACGGGGCTTTTGGTGGTGGCATTTATTTTTTACCATTCAATGCATTTACCGTTACCGCTTCTGCAGGATTTTCTGCGGGTGAGCGGATTTTTAATTTCAGACTTGGCACAAAAGTGAACCTTACTTATTAAGCATGACGGTAAAACAAGATTTTAAAAAACCATTGTAGCGAGAATGTACAGTAGCAAATAAAAAATATAACAATGAGACCTGACCATATCATTTTACCACGACGATCTGCCGTAAAAAAAAAGGAAGTAAAACGCATTTTCACAATTGCAATAGCCTGGACGCTTATTGATTTTATCATTTTTATTATCCGCTCTGCAACCGATACCTATACTCCTAAATATGAAAGTACAGTGGCAGGTGCGGCAAAAACAATTTTGCTGAGGGAATTGAATGTTTTTATTTTCAGTTTAATCATTGGATACTTCCTTATTTCTGTATTAAAATATTTTCTCCGCAACCGATCCCTCTGGTTAAATCTTGTAACCAAAACTTTCCTGCTTGTTCTCATTGCTATTGCAATGAATTTTTTTATTTATTTTACGTATAGCCTGCTGATAGAACAAAGACCGGTAGCAGATGCATTTAACCGGTTTATTGAAAGTACATTCCGTGAAAAATGGCTGCTTGAAAAAATGCCGGAATGGATTTTATTATTTATTCTCACCCTGCTTGCTTTAGAAATCAACCACAACTATTCTCAGGGAGTTTTTTTTAATATCATGATTGGCAAGTACCTGCTTCCAACTGATGAAAAAAGAATTATCATGTTTATTGATTTGAAAAACTCCACACCGATTGCAGAAAAACTGGGTCATACAGAATATTTTAAATTTATCCGGGATGTAATCTATTGCATGTCGGCCGGCATTGCCGAATATGATGGCCGTGTTTATCAGTATGTGGGAGATGAAATAGTAGCCTGGTGGCCCAGTAGCCGTCTGAATTCAAGAAAATGTGTCAACTCCATTATTGAAGCAAGGAAAATACTGAATATGAATGCTGAAATATTCAAAAGGCGTTATAATATTTTACCGGAATATAAGGTTGGAATTCATACAGGCGATGTTACAGTAGGCCAGGTAGGCATAGTAAAAAAAGATTTGGTAATGAGTGGCGACACAATTAATACAGCAGCACGGATAAGAAGTGAATGTACCGAACTGAATCAAAAATTTCTGGTATCCAAAGAAATGATTGAATTGCTGGATATGAAAGACTGGCAATCTGAAAGCATGGGCATGGTGGATTTGAAAGGAAAAAATGAAGACATCGAATTATTTTCTTTGAAAATCTGATTAAACTATTTTTTATATGCAGCAGGAAAGTACACATATCATAAAAAAGAAGCCTTGGATTTCCATATTTACCATTGAGTTTTTATTTGCCCTTCTTCTGCTATTGGCACTTATTGTTTTTGTATATGCTGTCAGAATTGTATTTGTTTTAAAGACAACAACGTTTGATGAAAACATTTTTACAACTGTTGCCTCTTACACCACTCCTGCCAGAACAGCTATCATGAATTTTATTACCTTCTTAGGAAAGCATACCCTGCTTATCCCGTTAAATTTCTTACTGATTGGTTTTTTTATTTATAAAAAACAAAAATGGTTTGCTATCCGGATTGCCTCATTGGCGCTTAGCAGTGTAGTATTAAGTTTTTCGCTTAAAGAATTTTTTCGGCGTGACCGGCCATTACTTCCGGTATTGGGTGATGCAAGAGGTTATAGTTTTCCCAGCGGGCATGCATTGATTGGAATTGTTTTTTATGGTTTGCTTATCTACGTTATCTGGCATGAAGTAAAACAAAAATGGTTACGTGTATTTTTTACCATCTTTTTAATCCTGCTTATTCTCCTTATTAGTTTCAGCAGGGTTTACCTGCGGGTGCATTATACAAGTGACGTAATTGCCGGTTTGGCGCTTGGCTTTATCTGGCTGGTACTATCACTTCAGATCATACACAGAATAGAAAAAAAATATATTGCAAAAAAAGTACGTACAGCAGAAAAACTGGATTAATATTAAACTATCTTATTTACACAAACACGCAAGCTTATATTTCAAAGTTGATATAAAGTATTATGGCTTAAAAGTAAACTTCAGTAAAGAAGATTTTGAAGTTACTGCTTCATTTGAAATATACATATCTCCTGAGCTCTTGAACGTAATACCTTCCGGTTGCGGAAATAATTTCCTTGCCAGCATCGTAACAGATTGCACCTCTCCATTCAAATCAGTTATCACTAATTGATTGCTGGCAGAAGAAAGAATAAATAACTGGTTCAGCTTTGGATGGATAGCTGCTGCAGAAGGTTGAAAGTTTGATGTTTTCCTCGGAGACAGCTCATCAATTTTTTTGGCATCTATAGTAAAAACCGGTTTTCGATCAAACCCGGTTGAGTCTATATAGAACGCATATGCGCTTACTATTTTTTTGTCGTCATTGCTGCAATTTTTACAAATTAATATTAGTGCTTTGCGGCTGGCATCATAATACATAGATTCAAAATCATTCGTACCCGGCAATTCAATTGCTCCTGCTTCGATCGGGTGTCTCTTGCCACTGCTGTCGGTAACGATTTTTGTAATCATACCATCGCTTCTCAATACATATATAATACCGTTTGCTATTGCGATGTCTTCATAATCGCCTTTTTTCGGCGAAAACTGAAATTCGTCTTTAACAATTTTTGTATCCTTATCGAGATAAAAAACTTTCCCCATTTCATCGTTATGGGCTATAAACTCATCTTTTTGGGTATCCCAAACCACCCCGGAGATCTCTTTTAAATGTAAATCCAGTTTATCCGGAAACACCTCACCAAAATTATAATGCGGGGGAGATTTATAAACCAGTTTTTTGGCTTTGCAACCATTAATCAATACCGCACCTAAGAATACCGGTAAAACAATTTTACCTAAAAAATTTAATCCCTTCATTCTTCTAATTTTGTTTAAATTTATTAAAACATATCTTTATAACATGACCGAAAATCAATTCCAGGTATTAGCAGCTGCTCAAAACTACGCAACTGATCTATACCAGACTAAAGTAAGTAAAAGCATCCACTTTCACACACTTCAACATACCCAGGAAGTGCTGGCTGCATCTGAAAAGATTGCAGAATATTATCAGTTAGCTGATGAAGACCGGTTTTCATTGTCCCTTGCCGCATGGTTTCATGATACAGGCTATAGTGGCGGCACAGCAAAAGGCCACGAGGATTTAAGTGTTGAACTGGCGTTGAAATTTTTAAATGAACAACAGATAGGTCAGCCGGTAGTTGATAAGGTAAAAGGTTGTATTAATGCTACAAGAATTCCTCAAACCCCCGCAAGTCTTATTGAACAAATAATATGTGATTCAGATTTATTTCATCTTGGCACAGAAGATTTTAAAGAAAAAAACAGGCTGCTGCGGGAAGAACTAAATGATTTTGGTGGCAATGATTTATCAAAAAAAGACTGGCGCAGATTAAATATTGACTTCCTTGAAAAGCATAACTATTTCACTTCCTATGCAAAAGAAAACCTGCAACCACTAAAAACAGTGTACCTGGATGAGTTGAAAGAAAAAGTAAAAGGCGAGGAAAAATCTGATAAAAAAAATAAAAAAGAAAATTTACCTGTTCTGGTAAAAAATAAAGATAAAGACAAGGAAAAAAACAAAGACAAGGGAATCACAGAAGAAGAACAAAAAAAAGTAGCTGAGCTAAAAAAGAAGAAAGAAAAAGAATCGCAGTCGGAACGTGCAATATCCACTGTATTCAGAATTGTGGCGCAGGGTCAGGCGAACCTGAGCCAGATGGCAGACGCCAAATCAAATATTCTGATATCTGTAAATGCCATTATACTCTCCATTATGATTGGTAGCCTTTTTGATAAACTGCAAACTGATACTTATCTCCAGATACCTTTTATGACACTTGTTATAGTTTGTGTTGTTTCAATGGTATTTGCCATACTTGCCACCAGGCCCAATATTACTTCCGGCACATTTACCAAAGATGATATTGCAGCCAAAAGAACCAATCTGCTGTTTTTTGGAAATTTCCATAAAATGGGTTTGCCGGATTATGACTGGGCAATGACCGAATTGCTGGCAGATAAAAATTATTTGTACAGCAGTATGATTAAGGATACTTATTTTCTGGGCATAGTACTGGCAAAAAAATACAAGTATCTGCGTATTGCATATAATATTTTTATGTTTGGGCTGATAGCAGCCATGATTGCATTTACTATTGCATTTTTAGTACCGGATGCTACAGAAGTTTATGTGCAATGATGATATAACCTGATTTTATTTTGGTAAATGTGCAATCAGCTCCACTTCTAATCTTGCATCGTGCATAAATAATCTTGCCACACCCATCCAGGTAGCCGCGGAAAAATCACCTTTGTAAAAAACTTTGCGGGCATCATTCTATTTTTTCATGGCTTCCATATCGGTGGTATATAAATTTTCCTTCACCACATTTTGAAATGTAGCGTCAAAACTTTTTAATGAGTTTTCCAAAGCCTTGTACACTCTTGTTATTCCTTCGGGAGTTACATCTCTTGCTACAGCACCGGAGATATAAGGCACATTGTCTATTTTTACAACCTGCACATAACCGGCACTTGTTTTCTGCTTCTGTACATTATCCCAATGCCATTTTTCTTTTTTAATATCATTTTGTTGCGCAGTTGACTGAATGGAAATAAATACAGCGGATAAAAGAATTGTTTTTTTCATAAATTAAATTTTATTGAAGTTAACAATTTGCCTGTGGACAAAGTTCCAGTTTTAAATTCCTACAAAGGAGTCTTTTGGAGAAACCATCAGAGCTTTATCAAACATGACAAGGCTCTGATGGTTCAATGAATTTCTATTTAAGTGAAATTGTCATTCCGGAGTCCGCCAAAGGCGGAGAGGAATCTCTTAATGAAATAATTATTTAATCCTCTTTAATATAAAAGACTTTTCATGCCCGATGTCTTTGAGATGCCTTGCCGAGCCTCGGCAAGACAAGACTCCGACGTATTGAACATTTTTTACTAACACCAAACCGAGATACTAATTTTTTCATAAATAAAATTTTATTCGATTTGAAGTTACAAACAATCGGAATCTTGTCATACCGAGACGGTGAATTTAATACTCACTCTTCTTTAAGAAAAAGTAGGCGAGGTATCTCAAACATAATAACTGTATGAGATACCTCGCCGAGATTCATTTAAATTGAAGTTTCAGTAAAGCTAAGCTCGGTATGACAAGTCTCCGACGTAGTAGTTATTATAATAAAATCAATTTGCCACGCCTAACATCTCTTTCACTTTCATTATCATTTCTGTTTTTGTAATGGGTATTCCCATTATCTTATTATACCCAATTGCATCCACAAAATAAACATCACGAATAATCTTTATTAATTGCCCGTTATTAATTTCGGGAATTAAAACCTTATCATAGTTCTTAATAATATCACCCAGGTTTTTTGGAAATGGTCGCATGTATCTTATATGTGCATGCGCAACCGAATATCCTTCTTCCAATAAATCGGTAACGGCAGATTTAATGGATCCATACGTACTGCCCCATCCGATTATTAATAATTTTCCTTTCTCTGGGCCACTGTCAATAGTTTGTAAAGGAATATAATTGGCAATCATATCAACTTTTGCCTGTCTTGTTTTTACCATATGCTGATGGTTCTCGGGTTCATAACTTATATTACCAGTTATGTCCTCTTTTTCCAATCCACCAATACGGTGTTCTAATCCGGGAGTGCCGGGTATTGCCCAGGGTCTTACTAATTTTTCATCACGTTTATACATCAACGGTTTTTCTTCACCTTCATCCAATCCTTTTTTAAAGCTCACTTTTATTTCCTGCAAATCTTTTGACTGAGGAAATTTCCAGGGCTCGGCACCATTGGCAATATAGCCATCACTTAATAAAATAACAGGTGTCATATGCTGCACAGAAATTCGAACTGCTTCATAAGCCACATCAAAACAATCACTGGGTGTAGCTGCTGAAATAACCGGCATCGGACATTCGCCATTTCTTCCATAATACGCCTGTAAAAGATCGGACTGTTCTGTTTTTGTTGGCAATCCGGTTGATGGTCCGCCTCTTTGAATATCTATTATTATTAAAGGTATTTCAAGCATAACTGCCAATCCCATTGCTTCCGCTTTTAATGCCATACCCGGACCGGAGGTTGTAGTAATAGCTAATGCACCACCATACGAAGCACCGATGGCAGAAGTAATTGCAGCTATTTCATCTTCTGCCTGAAAAGTTCTTACGCCAAAATTTTTATACTTTGCCAAGTCATGTAAAATATCGGATGCCGGTGTGATTGGATAGGATCCCAAAAATAATGGTAGCCCACTTTTTTGCGAAGCTGCTATTAAGCCCAATGATATTGCCTGATTACCCATAATGGAACGATAAGAGCCGGGTTCCATTTTTGCTTTTTCCACTTTGTACGTTGTGGTAAAAGTTTCCGTTGTATCGCCATAGTTAAATCCTGCCTTCAGTGCTTTTACATTGCTTTCAAAAATTTCTGGCTTCTTACCAAACTTATCCTTTAAAAACCCAATTGTATTTTCCATATCCCGGTTATACATCCAGTATAAAAAACCAAGTACAAACATATTTTTGGCTCTGTCTTTTTCTTTCTGCCCCATCGTAATGTCCTTCAATGCCTCACGGGTCATTTTGGTAACATCCATTTTTATTACTTCATAATTACCGAGACTGTTATTCGCTAATGGGTTTTCACCTTCCGGATAATTTGCAAGTCGTAGGTTTCTTGAATCAAAGCCATCAATATTAGCTATTATTTTTCCACCTTTTTTTAATGCCGTAAGGTTTACTTTTAAAGCAGCAGCATTCATTGCCACCAACACATCACATGCATCACCGGGGGTAAAAATTTTATCGCTTGAAAAACGTAATTGATATCCACTCACCCCGGGCAGGGTTCCTATCGGGGCACGAATCTCTGCCGGAAAATCGGGAAAGGTAGCGAGGTCAATACCCATCATCGCCGTATTATTTGTAAACTGCGAACCGGTAAGCTGCATACCATCGCCGCTGTCGCCGGCAAATTTGATAACTACATCATGTAATGTTTCTTGTGTCCGTGCCATATTGGTAAAAAGTTATTTTGCGAATTTAAGACAAGTTGGCTTTGGGTTGATAAATATGGGGGTAAAAAAGAAAAATACCTCTTTCGTGGTATTGCCAGATTGAAAGAACATACTTAGCTTACCAGCCGATGCAACAAAACCGCGGATTTTTTTGTCATTTAATAAAGTGCTTTGTTTTTAAAACTATTAACCTCCTAATATGAAAAATTTATTCTTACTTCTACTTGTATTTTCTTCTTTTATTAATGCTAAATGCAACAAAGACAAAATAGACAGCAACGGCTTACCACCTGCTACACAGGAAGGTAAAAACACGTTGGGTTTTTTATTGAATGGGCAGCCATGGAAACCTCAAGGTGTAAGAGGTACTGGTAATTTAAGTATTGATTTTGACCCCAATTTTAATCAAGGTATTTTTAATATCGTTGCTTACAATTTTATTCCAACAATTTCCGAGCAATTCACAATTGGAATACGGGATAGCTTAAACTTTATGAACAGTCCTTTTACACTCAATCTAAGTAGAACTAGTTTATATGGCACTTCGTTCAACATCCCATGCGATTATTTTAACCAGTTAAGTGATGTTCAAAGTAGTGGAAGTTTGACAATTACAAAACTTGATAGAACAAATCATATTATTTCGGGAACATTTTCTGCGACACTTTCAAAAACAGGTTGTACAAATATCTCAATTACAGAAGGTCGCTTTGACATGAAATATTAATCAACATTAAAACTTTTACCAATGAAAAGTATAATCAAAACATTTTTCGCTTTAGCGATTCTCGTTTCTTCAATAAACTCCAATGCACAAGTTGATACAAGTACCACACAAAAATTACTTCAGTATATATTTCAACCAATTGATAAAAACCAAATACCGACTGGCTTTCTGGAAGAGTATGGATGCCCGATGCTGCCAGCGGCAACTTTTAATGGAACACTTACTGACAGCAACCGTATAGATATAAATTTATGGCGTACACTTTATTTGCAATTTCAAACTTGTTAAAATGTTTTAAATTTATACCAACTAATTTTTAAATAAAATAAAACTACATAAAATGAAAAAGATATTAACTGCCATTACCATTATCTTCATTTTTTGCTTTGCCCAATGCAAAAAACCAAAAGTTGATAGCAACGGCCTGCCAGCCGCTACGCAAGAAGGTAAAAATACTTTTGGATTTTTATTAAATGGGCAGCCATGGCCACCTCACGGGTTTAACGGAACTGCAAACTTGAGTTTATATTATGATGCAGCTATTGCGGGGGGGGGGTTAATATAGCTGCCTAT
>JANPEU010000229.1:0-2709 GCA_031423175.1 Bacteroidota bacterium | reverse complement strand
TTTT
Organism: Bacteroidota bacterium; assembly: GCA_031423175.1. Taxonomy (GTDB): domain Bacteria; phylum Bacteroidota; class Bacteroidia; order Chitinophagales; family Chitinophagaceae; genus VBAR01. The sequence continues at coordinate 2,705 of JANPEU010000229.1, read as the reverse complement.
AAAAAACAGGAAGCATTAAGCCCTGTCCATATACCAGTTCAATGTTTTTTCCATTTTTTTATAACTGAAAATAGTTGTGATAATTTTTTGTAACCGGATAAAAGCAGTTTCACTTTTCACCACATAGTCAAATGCCCGGTGGTGCATACAATTGATAGCTACATCTATTTTATCCTGGCTGGATAACATGATTACTGCTATGTCAGGATTGATCGCTTTTATTTTATCCAGTGTTTCCATTCCGTTGATGGCATTTTTATCGATACCATCCAAATGATAATCCAAAATGATTACATCGGGGCTGTGTGATAAGTTTTCAATGCAGCGTTCACCTGTTGAAAAAGTTTCAATTGTAAAATCTCCATGCTGAAGAAATTCAATTTCCAGTGATTTTAAAAATACTGCATCATCATCTACCAGGAAGATTTTTATTTTTTCGTTGTTCATGGGGTTATGTTTTTTATTGTGTTAAACTCTATTTTTAATTCTGTGCAGGCTTGTTCACAAATATTTCCAAGCTGTAATACCATCCCGGGTAATTCAGCCGCCTGTTTTTTCGTACGGGAAAATTCCTGAATTTTTTTCGCCATGTTTTCATAATCTGCACTCATGCCCATTATAGAAAATGAAGGAATCATTTTATGCACTGCTGCATACAATGTATCCCAATCTTCATCCAGCATACCTTGTTTCATGGCAATTACTAATGGAGGAGTTTGTTCCAGATATAATGAAATCATTTCCATCATCAGTTTGGAATTTGATTTTGTATGCTGCATTAAATAAGTCATGTCAGTGCATTTTAGGTTTTTATTTACACCGTTTCCCTGCCCGGCTTCATCACCACCGGTTGTACCGGCAAGTGCAGGCGGGCGGCCATTCCCCTGCCCGACTTCGTCATTCAGGCGGGCATTCGATTTGTCAGCATTTGTAAACAAGGGTTTTTTTACCAGCCCAACTATTTTATTGAACAATAATTTTTCGTCAATGGGTTTTGCGATGTAATCATTCATACCTGCAGCGTTACATTTTTCCAGGTCAACGGTGGTTACATCGGCGGTTAATGCAATGATGGGGATTTTTGAATTCATTTTGTTGCGGATATAGTCGGTTGCTTCAAATCCATTCATTTCGGGCATTTGCAGGTCCATCAAAATAATATCATACGTTTTTGATTGCATTTTTTCAATAGCTATTTTTCCATTGCTGGCAATATCAAGTTCAAACCCAAAATCATCCAGCAGGGTTTTCATCAGCAATTGATTAAGGGCAATGTCTTCCACCACTAATACTTTTATGTTTTTATTTTCCGTAGACGTTTCTAATATTGCTGTTTCAACTTCAGCAGCTTCATTTGTTTTTTGAAAACTTAATGTAAAACTGAAAGTTGATCCTTCATCTGGTTTACTTTTTACAAAAATGGTTCCGCCCTGCGATTCTACTAATTGCTTTACAATGGCAAGCCCCAGTCCCGTGCCACCAAACAACCGTGAAGTGCCGCTTGATGCTTGCTGAAAGTTTTCAAAAATCGTTTCTATTTTTGTTGAGGGTATTCCAATGCCTGTGTCGGTAACTATAAATTCAATGGTTACATTATCTTCATCTTCATCCACCAGCCGGACACTTACTGTAATTTTTCCGATGGAAGTAAACTTGACTGCATTACTCACCAGGTTTATAATAATCTGATGCAAACGTACCGGGTCGCCCAGCAACACTTCAGGAATTTTGCTGTCGAATTGTACTTCCAGCTTTAAATTTTTTTCCTGGATTTTTGTCTCAAATAAGTGAAGCATTGCGGATATGGACAGGGACATTTTAAAAGGCACCTGCTCAAATGTCATTTTTCCTGCATCTACTTTTGCAAGATCAAGAATGTCGTTGATCAGTACGATGAGTGCATCGCCACTCAGTTTTATTGCCGTTAAATATTCCTTTTGTTTTGCAGTCAGGTCTGTTTTTAATACCACTTTTGTAAACCCGATGATCGCATTCATTGGTGTCCGGATCTCATGACTCATGTTTGACAAAAACTGCTGTTTCGATTTTACAGCATCTTCTGCTATACGGGTGGCGCTTTCGGCCTTAATTTTTGCTTCTTCGGCAATACTGGTTGCCAACTCCGCAAATACTTTCGCTTCTGTCAGTTCTTTTTCAATTATTTTCTGATTGGTAACATCCCTTGCTACAATCACTACCCCCAGCACATTTCCCTGGTCATCTTTATAAACCGATCCATTGAATAACACATCCGTTAACTTGCCATTTTTGTGACAAAGGATGAGCGAAGAATCGGCAACGGATCCTTTTTCGAACACTTCCTGGTAAACTTCACGCGCTTTTTGAGGTTCGGTAAAATAATCGAAGAAGTCGGTGCCTGTAAGTTGTTCACGCGTAAATCCCGTACTATTTGTCAGCGCTTCATTCATATCCATGATCTTGCCCCGTGTGCTGATGGTAACTAAGGGGTCCAGGCTGGCTTCAATTAAACTCCTGGCATATTTGGATTCCTTTTCATTAATTGCTTCCATTTTTAGCTATTTATATGAAGCTGTGTTTTTATTTATGCCGTTGCTTGCCTCCATCTTCCCGGAAGCGGTTGGGTCAGGTTGAGACCCGATTTCTTCAATCGGAGTTCGTCTTCTGTCTTTTAATTGTTTAAAATGAGAAGGCGAAAGGCCCGTAATTTTTTTAAATTGATTGGA
>JANPEU010000228.1:0-5329 GCA_031423175.1 Bacteroidota bacterium | reverse complement strand
CCGTGAAATTCATACAGACCGGTAATACGCATACCATCTCTCCAGAAATAGCCAATACCTTCTAAAGCTGCATTGGGTTTTATAAAGTGTTTGATGGTAATACCTGCACCGGGATAAAACTTAACTCCAAGAGCAGTTTTATACGAACTTCCTTTTGTTTGTGCATGTGTTACTGTAATTGAAAAACTGGCACATAGGAGAAAAAGAATAATTATTTTTTTCATTAATTTATTTTTTCTGGTTTACTAAAAATTAAATATAGATTCAGTAAAGATGAGTCGCTAAGTACAGATGATTCTTATACAATTGGAGAAGAATGTTATATAGTTCTCATGTTTTGCTGTAGAGGGTAGCATGGAGTGCTGTTTTATTGATGATTCAGTAAACAACTGCAAAATTAATTGGCAAAAGTTACGGTACAGATTAATATTGTATTTTACAAATAAAATAAGACCCCAATGATATGAAATTATTAAAAAGCAGTTTAAGCCCTACATTCAACTCGTTTAAACCAGGCTTAGTTTTCATTTTATTCTTTCAATGCCTTTTTGCGAAGAGTCAAAATGATAATAAAATTACCAGTAGAGATCTGAGCTATCTTACTTCCGGAGGGAAGTTGCATCCCCTTCAAGCCATTATTGACATAAGACATTATACGATTGCTTTAGATGTAGCTATTACCAGGCAATCCATCAGTGGATCGGTTGAAGCAAGTTTGAACTTGTCAAAAAAAACAGATACCATTTTACTTAACATGGTTCATTTATATACAGTAACTAAAATCACGGTAAATAAAAAAATAGTTGGCTTTGATCAACACGATGATAAAATATTTATAACTTCTTCTACAGGTTTTGAAATTGGAAATCATAAAGTAAATATTGAATACAACGGAATTCCGCCAGTTGCTATAAAGCCGCCATGGGACGGTGGATTTACCTGGACTAAGGATACCAATGGGAATGATTGGGTAGCCATCAATATTCAGGGGGAAGGCGGTGAAATGTATTTTCCATGTAAAGACCATCCAAGTGATGAACCCAACGAAGGGGTAGATATGAAGATAACGGTTCCTTCAAATTTAGTGGTGGCGGGGCCTGGTTTATTAATGAATGTAACCACTAAAAAAAATAAATCCACTTATTATTGGAAAACAAATTATACCATTAGCAATTACTGTATTGTTTTTAATATAGGTAAATACAAAGTGGCAAAAGATGTTTACACGACTATTGAAGGTACAAAAGTACCCATCGAGTATTATGTATTAGAGATAGATACAATGCATGCAAAAAAATTAATAGAAACGAAGATCAGAGATACAAGAATATTGGAAAAATATTTTGGCGAATATCCCTGGGCTAAGGAAAAAATCGGAATAGCAGAAGTCCCTAATTCTGGTATGGAGCATCAAACGATGATTACTTTTGATAACAAGTTTATATATAAAAAAGTGGGTGGCCAGGATTATTCAGCGAACTTATTTCATGAATATGCACATGAATGGTGGGCTAATAAGGTTACCAATAAAGATTGGGCGCATATGTGGATACAGGAAGGAATTACCACTTACGCCGAAGCGTTGGCTATGTTAGAATTGGGGGGAGAAGCGGCTTATAACGAAATTATTGCTGGTCATAGAAGAGGTGTGAGAAATAAAAAAGCGATGGTATTAGGTGATGAAATAACAGAGGAAGAAGTTTATTCCGGTGGGGATATTTATGGAAAAGGATCTTTTTTTATGCATAGTCTGCGTTATTTTATTGGAGATGATATTTTTTTCCCTACATTAAAAAAATTAGCAACAGATCCTAAGTATACCTATGATAATTTTGTAACTACCTATGATGTTGAAAAATTATTTACGAATGCTTCCGGTAAAGACCTAAAGCCGTTTTTCGATTTTTATTTAAGAACTACCAATGTAATAGAGGTGAATGTAAAGGAAGTTGGGTTTCAAAAATATCAGATAATGATTTCTAATTTTTTTATGCCTTTGCCATTTGACTTAACTGCAAACGATAAAACCAGTAAATTAGTAATTCCGGCTGAAGGCATCGTAGTAAATAGTGTTTCACCTCCTCAAGTAGATCCAAAAGGATTTTATTTGAAAAAAATAACCATTCAATAATGAAAATTCTTCGCTCAATTTTTTTGCCGGCTGCGGGCTTTTTATTACCCTTTTTGGTATGTGCAGATACTTACCCTGTTAATAAAAATATAGACATTAAACATTATAAGTTTGAACTGAGTTTATCTGATAGTGCAGATGTGATTTATGGCAATGCGCAAATCACCATATTGTTTAAAAAGGCAGGGATGCAGAATTTTCGATTGGATCTCATTAATATTACCTTAGAAAGAAAAGGCAAGGGGATGCTTATTGATGCTATCAACATTGCTAATGTTCCTGTTGTCTTTAAACACCAGAACGATGAAGTAATTATTAGTTTACCAAAACCTTCAGCGGCTAATTCAACAATAGTTTTTACAATAACTTATCATGGAATTCCTTTTGATGGATTAAGAATTGGTGCCACTAAATTTGGCGATAGAAGTTTTTTTTGTGAAAACTGGCCCAATAGAGCAAGGCAATGGTTGCCTACCATGGATCATCCTTCTGATAAAGCCACTTCGGAATTTATAGTAACAGCACCCGGGCATTACAAAGTAATATCAAATGGATTGTTGATAAAAGAATCTGATATGGGTAACAATACCAGGCTTACTCATTGGAAACAATCGGTACCTGTTTCCTGTTGGTTGTTTGTGTTAGGTGTAGCCGATTTCGCCGTTAAATATGTTGATCAATTTAATGGTAAATCCATTGAATCCTGGGTATATGCAAAAAACAGGGAAGCCGGTTTTTATGATTTTGACAAACCCACCAAAGCGGTACTGGAATTTTACACTAGTTATGTAGGTCCATTTGCTTATGAAAAATTGGCCAATATTCAATCGGCAAGTGTGAGTGGTGGAATGGAAACTTCCTCCGCAATTTTTTACAGTGAAAATTTAATTAATGGGAAACGGGATGAACGACTAAGGAATGTAGTCATACATGAAATTGCGCATCAATGGTTTGGTAATGCTGTTACAGAAACAACCTGGGATGATGCATGGCTAAGCGAAGGATTTGCAACTTTTTTCACTTTGTTGTTTATTGAAAATGAATATGGAAAGGAAGAATACATAGAAGAAATCATTAAAGACAGGAAATCCGTATTTGAAATGGCTGCAAAAATGCCTGAATTTAGTATTATAGCTCCCAGATCAGCTGAAAAGGAATCTGTAACCAATGGCATCACCTATAAAAAAGGTGCCTGGGTATTGCATATGCTTAGAAATTTGGTGGGAGAAGCAAATTTTAAAAAGGGCATCCAATACTATTATGCAAAATTTTATAATGCAAATGCAACTACCGATGATTTTAGAGCTGCCATGGAAAAAATTTCTGGCAAGAATCTGAAATTATTTTTTAAGCAATGGTTATATCAACCCATTAATCCGATTATAAATGGAACGTGGGAATATAATGTTTCTGCAAAAAAAATTAAGATTCAATTAGAACAAACACAACTGGGAGATATTGTATTTAATGTTCCGGTTGAAATTGGTTATTATAAAGAGGGTAGTACCACTCCAACCATTTTAAAAATAAATTTTACTAAGAAACAACAAGTGCAAACCTTTCAGGTTGATGGCACACCTGATAAGTTGGAGTTTGATCCACGGAATATTTTACTAAGCAAAAACAACCTTTCAAAAAAGCAATTGTAATTTTTGTCAGATTATTTACTATTTACTTTCTTGGTCGGTTTACTCACCTACCTTTTCACATGGTTCACACCGGATGGGATGAAGCGTTGCAATTGTGAGTAGCCTACAAACAGATTTTCTGCCAGGCTCCTTACTTTTGTTGGAATGCCAACCGCCGGGTTATGCTGCATTCCAATTTATCTGCCGAAGGAATGACAATGAGGTGTTTCTTTTCGCAGATTACCAACAAAGACAAAAGCTGATTTTACTGTTAAGAATTGAAAAATATCTTCATACTATCGGAGCCTTGTCATACCGAGCCATTACTTTCAGACATTTAATAATTGAGGGAAATCAGGCGAGGTATCTCAAACTGTTATAGTCTCTTTGAGATACCTCGCTTAGTAGTTTTAAGTTCGAATGTTCAAAACAGCACCGCTCGGTATAACAAGACTCCGATGTTCTTTACATACTTTTTGAGTTTGAGGTTTTAATTCGTAATCATAGCTAATCTTCTTTACCACAATATTAGTATGAGGCATTAACTTGCAGAAACAGGCAATAACGTTCAAATTAAATCTTACAGCTTAGTTTTGAAAAATGAAAAAAGTTTCACTTTATATAATGATTGTATTTTACCTGGTTGCCGGTATAAACCATTTTATACACCCAGAATTTTATTTTAAAATAATGCCACCCTGGTTGCCCTGGCACAACGAACTGGTATTTATAAGTGGAGCTTTTGAAATCTTATTTGCATTATTGCTGATATTTCAATCTACCCGTCGGGTAGGAGCATGGTGTATTATTCTTTTGCTGATTGCAATTTTCCCGGCTAATATTCAAATGTTGTTAAATTACAATCATGAAAATAATCCGCTGTTATGGGTTGCTATATTGCGGTTGCCACTTCAGGTACTATTGATTTTATGGGCATATTATTTTACTAAAAGGAATACATCTTTGATAATATGAAACGCGGCTTTCTACATTTTTGTTGGAACGCCACCCACTTACCTCAACTGCATTCCAATGGCAAATGTTGTACGAAAAGGTTATTTAAGTAAATATTTCCATTCTAAGTGTTTGCATAGCCCATTTAGATCTGGAAATATAGAATTTGAGTTTACACCCATCCTGTTTAACTGTTTTCTGATACTTCTAAAAGTACTCAGTGGTATTAAAAGCCGATATAACTTATTCTTGTATTTTTTCTGATTTTCTAGTTGTAAAAATTTATTATTTGAATTCAGTCTATGGCATGTAAACCAACCAGATTGTGCAGTAATTCTTTCGGAGATATGATTTGGGCAGAAAGCTTTTGTTGATGATATTGAAAATGGATCTATATCTTTCACGTTAACAATGTCACTTTCATCTGGATAAAATACCCAAACAACCCCGGTTTCATTTTTTATTTTTTTATCTGTTGCAAACCATAGTGCCATTAAAGAATTTTCAGTCCAATCAAGAAGCCTAGTTGGAAGGCCGAAATGTTGACCAAGTGATAATAAATCTAAATGATGAGTGTAAGATTTGCTTGTGTATGCTATATATCGCTTTTGAAAGT